>CAYTXK010000283.1:0-304 GCA_964441645.1 uncultured Acidobacteriota bacterium | reverse complement strand
GCGTGGGGTCGGTGACGTAGAGCTCGCAGGAAATGCAATAGAGCCCCTCGTACTTTCCCTTATAGATGTGGCCGGCCTTCTTGACGGCTTTGAAGAGTTTCTTCACCGCCGCTTCGTGCCGGGGCTCGGTGGTGCGAATGAAGCGGTCGTACTCCAGCCCCAGCTGCTTCCACAGCCGCTGGTAAACCGCCGAAACCTCGTCGGCAAAGGCCCGCGGCTCCTGGCCCGCCTTGCGGGCCGAGCGCGCCACCGTCTCGCCGTGCTCGTCCGTCCCGGTCAGGAAAACCACGTCGTAGCCGCGCAC
>CAYTXK010000282.1:612-3208 GCA_964441645.1 uncultured Acidobacteriota bacterium | reverse complement strand
CGAAGAGAACCACGTCTGGAAGCACAATTTCCGCGTGCCCTTTGTCTGCGGCTGCCGCGACCTGGGCGAAGCGCTGCGGCGCATCGCTGAAGGGGCGGCCATGATTCGCACCAAAGGCGAAGCGGGCTCGGGCAACGTGGTCGAGGCGGTGCGCCACATGCGCGCCATCGTCGGCCAGATGAAGAAGCTGACCACGGTGGGCAAAGAGGAGTTGGTGCAGGAAGCCAAACGCCTGGGGGCGCCGCTGGAGCTGGTCGCCTGGGTGGCCGAGCACGCCAAGCTGCCGGTGCCCAATTTCTCCGCCGGCGGCATTGCCACGCCCGCCGACGCCGCGCTGGTGATGCAGCTCGGTGCGGAGGCCGTGTTCGTGGGCTCGGGCATTTTCAAGTCCTCCGACCCCGAGGTGCGCGCCCGCGCCATTGTTCGCGCTACAACGCATTATAACGACGCCAAAGAAGTGCTGGCCGCTTCGGAAGAGCTGGGCGAGGCCATGAAGGGCATTGACATCCGCACGTTGGATGAAAAGGAGCTGATGCAGACCCGCGGCCATTAGGACAAGGGTCTGTCTGAGCTTGTCGAAGGACAAGCTCGCGGGCACTAAGATGACAGTCGGCATTCTGGCTATTCAAGGTGACTTCGAGGCGCACGCCCGCGTGCTGGACGCGCTGGGCGCGGACTGGCGCTACGTCAAGCGCGCCGCCGACCTCGAGGGCGTTGACGCTCTCATCATTCCCGGCGGTGAGAGCACTACCTTCTTGAAGTTCCTTGAGCGCGACGGCTTTCTCGATGAGCTTCGCCGCTTTGGGCAGCAAAAACCCGTCTTTGGCACCTGTGCCGGGACGATTCTGCTGGCGCGCGAGGTGCGCAACCCTGCGCAGTCGAGCCTGGGCGTGATGGACATCAGCGTCGAGCGCAACGCCTACGGCCGCCAGGTGGAGAGCGCCGTGCGTCGCGGAAGCACCGTGCTCAAGGACGGGCCGATGGAGATGGTTTTCATCCGCGCGCCCATCATCCGCGGCGTGGGCCCGGGTGTGCGCGTGCTCGCTGAGTGCGACGGCCTGCCCGTCTGTGTCGAGCAGGGCCGCTGCCTGGCCAGCACCTTTCATCCCGAACTCTCGAACGACTCGACGCTCCACGAGCACTTTCTCCGCATGGCCGCGAATCACTGACGAGCGAACCGGCCGCGCCACGCTATGGCCAGTGCTGTCCCCACCCCGCGTCCCCGTCCCGAGCCACCCCCGCGCGCCGTCCCCCAGCGCCGTCGCCGCCTGGCCTTCGTCTGCTGGGGCAATTCCTGTCGCAGCCAGATGGCCGAAGGCTGGGCGCGGCACCTGAGCCAAAACTCCGTGGAAGCCGTGAGCGCGGGGATCTCACCGCTGGGGTTCATCGCCCCGGAAACCGTCCAGGTGATGGAAGAGAAACAGGTCAACCTGGCGGGGCAAAAATCGAAAGGCCTGAAGGCCATTGACTGGGTGCAGGTGGAGGTGCTGGTCAACCTGTCCCCGGTCCCGACCGCAGAGGTGGTTCCGGAGTTTCAGGGGCGACGCCTCGAGTGGCAAGTGGAAGACCCCTACGGCGAATCGCTCGAAACCTACCGCCAGGTGCGCGACGAGTTGGAAGCGCGGGTGCGCGCCTTGCTCACTGAGCTGGGAGCGACGCCCGGCGGCTCGGTTGCGCCTCCCGTTGCCTGACGCGGGGCCACTTGAACCAGGCCAGGCCTGCGTGGTACTAATGGCGGCATCATGAAAGTCTTGGCGCGCGGCGCCCGCAATCATGCTTCCGTTTCTCAGGAAGACTATCTGAAAGCCATCCGCAAGATGCAGCAGGAAGAGCAGGTGCCCATCAGCGCCCGGCTCTCGGAAGAGCTACGCGTGACGCCGCCCGCCGTAACCGCAGCGCTCAAGCGCATGCAGCGCAACGGCTATGTGCGCCTGGGCCCCCGCGGCCGCATTACCCTCACCGCCAAGGGACACGAGATCGCCGAGCACCTGGTGTTGCGCCACCGGCTGGCGGAGAAGCTTTTGACCGAAGTGCTGGGCATGCCCTGGACGCGCGTGCACGAAGAGGCGGAGAAGCTCGAGCACGCTATCTCGCCCGAGGTGGAGGAGCTTCTACTCAAATATTTCGGGCGCGACAGCCGCTGCCCACACGGCACGCCGCTCTTCGGCGGTATGGCGCGGCTGCGGCAGACCGAGCGCGCGCGCCCGTTGAGCGATGCTCGCGTGGGCGACCGCGTCGAAATTCTGCGGGTGTTCGAGAAAGACCCGCGCTTCCTCGACTACCTCGACCGCATGCGGTTGCGCCTGGGCACGCGCTTGCAGGTCGAGCACAAAGCCTACGACGACACCGTGGAGGCGGTGGTGGCCGGACGCACCATCCATCTGGGGAAAAGCGCCGCGGAAAAGATTTGGGTGAAGCCGCTGCGCGCCTAGGGGGGCGAACGGGGTTTTTCCTCGGGGCTCGTCTTTCATCGCACGGGGAGGTTGGTTGATGGGCATGAGCGTTTCCCTAACCGTCAACGGTAAGCCTTACACGCATGAGATCGAGCCGCGCCGGCTGCTCGTGCACCATCTGCGCGATGTGCTCGCGCTCACCG
>CAYTXK010000282.1:0-553 GCA_964441645.1 uncultured Acidobacteriota bacterium | reverse complement strand
CTGCGAAACCTCCATTTGCGGCGCCTGCACCGTGCTGCTGGACGGCAAAGCGGTGAAGTCCTGCACCGTGCTGGCCGTGCAGGCCGATGGCGCCGACATCACCACCATCGAAGGCCTGGCCCGTGACGGCAAGCTCCATCCTGTTCAGGAAGGCTTCTGGGAAGAACACGGGCTTCAATGCGGCTATTGCACGCCGGGCATGATTCTGGCCGGCGCGGCATTGCTCGCTGAAAAAGCCAACCCGACCGACGCGGAAATCCGGCGCGCCATCGCGGGGAATTTGTGCCGCTGCACCGGCTACCAGCACATCGTCAACGCCATCCAGTCGCCCGGCCTTCGCGTTCACGCGCCCGCTCTCGGCGCCTCCCTCGCCGCGCTTTGCGAGGCTCGGGACGAGGGCGTCGCTGAGGACCCGCCATGGCCACCAGGAAAAAAGCCAAAGGGCGAGCCAAGTGGATCGGAATGTCGCTCAAGCGCCGCGAAGACCCGCGCCTCATCCAGGGGCTTGCCCACTATGTGGACGACATCGCGTTGCCGGGGATGTTGCACGCTG
>CAYTXK010000281.1:0-3220 GCA_964441645.1 uncultured Acidobacteriota bacterium | reverse complement strand
GGTGCTGGAGCTGGGCCTGGGGATTGCCTACCACGGCGGGCCCCCGCACTACTGGGACGATGGCGAGTCGCGCATCATGATCTCGGGCGCTCTCAACCTCTCCGACCGCCTGGCGAGCTGCACCCGCCTGGCCCGCAAGCTTGTCGTCGCCGACCAGAGCCCGTTTCGGGTTTTCCTCTTCCAGAGCTATCCGACCCTGGGGGCCGAAGAAGAGGAAGACGAGTTACTGATTCGCTACAACGTGATGGGAGTGTCGCTCAACGAAGAGGGGTTCCAAAAACTTCAGCAGGAGATTTCCCTCAGCTCCATCCGCACCAGCGGCGACCTCCTGGGCCAGAAGGAGTCGCTCACGCTGCATTGCGGGATCGTGCCGCTCGGCAACACTTTCGAGAAGCTGATGATCCGCGAAGCCATCGTGCCGCGCATTCTCCTCCCCGGCGGCCACATCCAGGAGTGGACCGCGCGCGTCTACTACGAAGTCTGCGTCCAACCCGAGGTCTACGAAAAATTCCCCGCCAACGGCTGAAGGCTCGAGCCGCGCTATAATTCTTCCTCGGAGGGGTGAAGGGTCCGGTGATCCTCTCGGCCTTCAAAGCCGGTGATCCTTCGGCGTGCGCCGGGGGATGATGGGTTCGACTCCCATACCCTTCCGCCACCTACGCTGATGGGGCGGCGCAAAGGGAAGAAGCCTAGTTACGACCGCGCCCGGCACGTTCGCCGGCTGGCCCGGGCTGTTCTCGGCCAGCCGCCCGCCGAGCGCGTCGTGCCCTCGAAGAAGAAGAAACCCCTCAAACACAAAAAGCGCGACCTGGAACGCGAATGGGAAGGTTAGCGCAAGAACTTTCTTCTTGCTGACCAGTCCCGACCGGGACTAGTTTTTCGACCCTCAACCCGCTTTGGAGTCGGGGATGTTTTCCCCGGGTCGAAAAACCTTGATGAGTTGGCCCGCCTGGCGGCCGAACTCGCCGGCGACACGTTCGATATCTTTACGATCGAAGCCGATGCTGGTCAGTTGAATCCGGCCGTCGGGCTGGACCAGAAACAGCGTAGGCACGGTGGTCAAGCCATAGGCGTTCGAAACCGGGTAGGCGTCTTCATCGGTGAGCAGGGGGAAGCTGGCGCCGAACTCGCGCGCAAAGTCCAGTGTATCGCTGGTGTCGTCCTGCGATACACCCCAGAGCGTCAGGCCGTCCTGGCCCTTGATGCTTTCATAGAGCCGCTCCAGAAAGGGGAAGGTGAATTGACACACCGGGCAACTGATTTTGAAAAACGCCAGCAGCACCGGCCCGCGCTGGAGAGCTTCGGCCAGCGAGCGGTTCTGCCCGCTCGTATCCTTGAGCGTGAACGGCGGCGCCGGCGTGCCCGCGCTCAGGGCTTCCATCGCTCCTCCTCCGAAGCGTTTCCAGAGCTGTTTCAGCAGCCCCATGGTGTTTGATTCTAGCAAATCCGCCGGAGATTCAGGCGGCGGGCCTCAGCGGCGGCGGCCTATTTGTTTCAGCGCTTGCCAGGCGGCGACCAGCAGCGGGTCGTAGACCGGCCCGAAGGGCGGGGCATAGCCGAGGTCGAGGTGGATGAAGTCCGCCACCGTCATTTGCGCCGCGAGGGCCGTCGCCAGCACGTCCACCCGGCGGGCGGCTCCTTCTTCGCCAGCCAGTTGCCCGCCCAGCAGGCGGCCGCTGGTGCGGTCGGCGACCAGCGTGACCCACAGCGGCTTGCCCTCCAGGTACTTCGCTCGGGAGCCGGCCTCCAGCGCGACCAGTTCAGCCCCGCCGAAGCCCGCGGCCCGCGCCCCCTCCCAGCTCAGCCCCGTGCGCCCCACTTCCAAGCCAAAAACTTTCGTCACCAGGGTTCCGACGATGCCGGGGAAAGTGGCGTTGCCGCCGGCCGCATTTTCACCCGCGACGCGGCCTTGTTTGTTGGCGGTTGTGCCGAGAGGGACGAAGACGCGACCGCCGGTGACGCGATGAAAGGTTTCCACGCAGTCGCCGGCGGCATAAATGCTGGGCAGGTTGGTTTGCTGGCGGTCGTCGGTGCGCAGGGCACCGCTGGGGCCGGTTTCGATGCCGGCGCGGGCGGCCAGCTCGGCGCGCGGCACAACGCCCGTCGCTAGGACGACCACATCGGCGGGGAAGATCCGGCCGCCCTCGGCAGTCACGACCAGTGAAGCGTCGCTGGCGCGATCGATCCATTGGACGGCAGTGTTCAGCTCGAGGCGGACCTGGTGCTTGGCGAGGCGTTCCTTCACCCGTTGGGCGATTTCCGCTTCCATGTCCTCGAGCAAGTGACCGGAGCGCTCCAGCACGGTGACCTCAAGCAGGCGAAGCCGCAGGGCTTCGGCGACTTCGAGGCCGATGTAGCCGCCACCGATCACCAGGCCGCGGCGCGGCCGGCGTTCGACGATGAACTGGCGGAGCGCGAGCGCGCCGGCGAGGTCGTTGCAGGTGAAAACCCCGGTCTGCTCGCTGCCGGCGATTTGTTCTGCGGGGGCAGCGCCGGTGGCGATAACCAGCTTGTCGTATTCGACGGGAACGGCTTCTTCGCCGCGCCGCGCGAGCACGTGTTTCTTGGCGGGAACAATTTCAAGAACTTCGTGCCGGGTGAAGACGGCGATGCCGCGCTGCTTGAGGAAATAGTCGGGCGAGTAAACGAGGAGGTCATCGGGCTCGCGGACCATGCCCGAGACCAGATAGGCCAGCCCGCAGGTGCCGTAGGAGACGTAGGCGCCCTTTTCGAGGACGACCACTTCCAGGTTGGGATTGACCGCGCGGGCGCGGCTGGCGGCGCTCATGCCCGCTGCCACGCCGCCAATGACCACGAGCCGCTCAGTTCGCATTAGAACACCAACAAAGGCGCGAGACAGGATGGGATCGCGAAAAGCCCACTCATCTTACGACAGACGTCTTGCGGGTCAACTGAAAAGGGACGAGAGCCGGGGCGCTAGTGGATGCGTTTCGACTTGCGGTTCAGGTAGTCAAGCAGCAAGTACTGCCCCAGGGTTTGCGGGGTGGTGAAGTAGGCCTTGCCGCGGGCGATCTGGCAGACCTGATGAATGAAATGCATCAGGCTGTAGTCGTCGGCCAGCATGAAGGTGTTGATGAGGATGCCGGAGCGACGGCAGCGGGCCACCTCTTGTAAGGTTTCGCCGACCACCAGCGGGTCGAGCCCGAAGGCGTTCTTGTAGATGCGGCCGTCCTCGAGGGTGAGGGCCGAGGGCTTGCCA
>CAYTXK010000280.1:2466-3228 GCA_964441645.1 uncultured Acidobacteriota bacterium | reverse complement strand
TTACGCCGCCGCGAGCGATTTCGAGCCTGACGGCGGCCACAAACCGGCGGGCGCGCCGCGCCCCGTCCTGGTGCTCGGCCGCGGCGAGATCACCCAGCCGCTGGGGCCGGCGTCGCCGGGGGCGCTGTCGTGCGTGGCCGCGCTGGCGGCGCGCTTTGACTTGTCCGATCAGCACGGCGAGGCTCCCCGGCGCGCCGCCCTCGCCCGCTGGCTCTCCCATCGCGACAACCCGCTGACGTGGCGATCCATCGCCAATCGCGTCTGGCATCTCCACTTCGGCAGAGGGCTGGTCGATTCTCCGAACGACTTCGGCAAGATGGGCGGCGCGCCTTCGCACCCGGAGTTGCTCGATTGGCTCGCGGTGACCCTTCGAGACGATCTGAACGGCTCGCTCAAGAAACTGCATCGCCTCCTGGTGACGAGCGCGACTTACCGCCAGACAGCCGCGCGCGGAATTGAAGGTTCGGTCCCCGGCGGCGCCGGAGGCCTCCCGGGTGGCGCCGGCGCGGTGGACCTCGACAACCGCTTCCTCTGGCGCATGCATCGCGCCCGGCTCGATGCCGAGCAGGCGCGAGACGCCGTTCTGATGATGGCCGGCCGCCTCGATTTGAGCATGGGCGGGCCGAGCGACCGGCAGTTCGATTTGCAGCCGGGCGTCCACGTCACCCCGAGGGTGGACTACGCCAAGTTCGACGTGGACAGCGAGGCCGGCCGGAGGCGGAGCGTCTACCGTTTTCTGTTCCGCACACTCCCCGACCCGCT
>CAYTXK010000280.1:1662-2440 GCA_964441645.1 uncultured Acidobacteriota bacterium | reverse complement strand
GCGCACCGCCGGCGTCACCGTTCAGCAGGCGCTGGCGCTGTGGAACAGCGCTTTCATCGTCCGACAGGCCGAGCATTTCGCCGCCCGGCTCGAGAGCGAGGCCGGCCCGTCGCTCGATGCCCGCATCGCCGCAGCGTGCGAATGGGTCTGGGGCCGCCCGCCGCGGCCCGATGAGGCAGAAGAGCTGGCGATCTATGCCGCGTCCCACGGCCTCGCCAATCTTTGCCGTCTCTTTTTCAACAGCAATGAGTTCCTGTTTCTGAATTGAGGCCATGAACACCATGCCAAACCCCCTGGAATCACCGTGCCGCCGCGAGTTCCTCTGGCGCTATGGCGGAGGATTGGGCGGCGTGGCTCTGGCGCACTTGCTGGGCGCCGATCAGCTGCTTGCCGGCGACCGGACGGCCGCCGGCGGCCAGCCGCGTTTTCTCATCCCGCCGCACCAGCCGCCGAAAGCGAAGTCCGTCATCCAGCTCTTCATGAACGGCGGCGCCAGCCAGGCCGATCTGTTCGATCACAAACCGGCGCTGGAGAGCCGCCATGGCCAGAAGTTTGACCCGGGCGGCGGCCAGCGCGTCGAGGCCGCGACCAGCGCTCCCGGCAACCTTCTCAAGCCCGCCTACCCGCTGGAGCGCCGCGGCCAGTGCGGGCGCTGGGTGAGCGCCTTGCTGCCGCATCTGGGCGGCTGCGTCGATGATCTGGCCTTCTTCATGGCCATGGTGTCGAAGACGAACGTCCACGGCCCGGCCAGCTACTTGATGAACACCGGATTCCTGAT
>CAYTXK010000280.1:0-1652 GCA_964441645.1 uncultured Acidobacteriota bacterium | reverse complement strand
GGTCTTCCTTACAATCAGAAAGGCAACTTCACCTCCGGTTTCCTGCCCGCGCAGCATCAGGCCACCGTCCTCAACCTCGGGCTGCCTGAGCCCATCGCCCATCTCGGCCCGCCGCCCGCCTCGAAGTACATCACGCCGGCGGCCAGCCGGGAGGGCCTGTCGCTGCTGGAAAGGCTCAACCGCCGGCACCTCGCCACCTGCGACGCCGACGAGCGGCTTGAAGCGCGCATCCAGGCTTACGAGCTGGCCGCCCGCATGCAGCTCAGCGCTCCGGAGGTTTTCGAACTCCGCGGCGAGACGGAAGCGACCCGGAAGCTTTACGGTCTCGACGACAAGGTCACCGAGGATTTCGGCCGCCGTTGCCTGGTGGCGCGGCGGCTGATCGAGCGCGGCGTCCGATGTGTGCAGGTCTGGAGCGGAACCGGAGGCGCCAAGGATAACTGGGACAACCACGGCAGCATCCAGAAGGAGCTGCCCCCCATGTGCGCCGCGACGGACAAACCCGCCGCCGCCCTGCTGAAAGACCTGAAAAACCGCGGACTTCTCAAGGACACCCTGGTGCTCTGGAGCACGGAATTCGGCCGCATGCCGTTCTCGCAGGGAGGCGAGGGGCGCGACCATAATGGCGGCACCTTTGTCGGCTGGATGGCCGGAGCCGGGGTCAAGAGCGGGTCAGCGTACGGTGAAAGCGATGAGTGGTCCTGGCGGGCGGCAAGGGACCCGACGACGACCTACGACTTTCACGCCACCGTCCTTCACCTTCTCGGCCATGATCATGAAAAATTGACCTTCCGCCATGACGGCGCCGACCGGCGCCTCACCGATGTTCATGGCCGGGTCATCGAGGCGCTGCTGGCCTGATAGCGCAGAAACTATCTCGATCCATTTCGGTGGCTTCTCGGGAACTCAATCAGGGGGGTAAGGCTCCCATCCAAAGGACTTTTGCCGCAGTAGATCCGCTCTTATGGAGCGCTCTCCACCACCATCAGAAAAAAATTCGGCTGGATAAAATCTACCCAAAATGAACCACCAAAAAATGTTCCGGTCATCGAAGGGGAAGAAAGCGAGTTCGTCAAGGTGAGAAAGCGAAGCTGGGCGAAACTGATTGCCAAAATCTGGTTAGAAAATCCTGAACTTTGCCCTAAATGCCGTTCCCCAATGGTTGTCCTTGCCGCTATCTCTTCACCAGCCCAAGACGAAGTCATTGAAACAATCCTCAAACACCTCAAGCTCTGGGATCCCCCTTGGCTCAAGGGCCAACGCCAGCGTGGCCCCCCCAAGTCCAAAATGGCTCAAGAGCCAAGCGCCCCACCGGTGGATTGGGACCTCTACATGGACCCGCCACACCCCGAAGACGATTAAAAGCCCGCCCCAAAGAATCAACTCAATTATCAACTAAATATGCACTTTCCGGCGAGTAGTGAGGAGTCTATGATCCGAATACCTCATTCTCACTTGGTGGATTGATACCTATAGATTCTCAAGTCCAATTTTTCTCCCTGAATTGTCTCGAAATCAATTGAAGCCTCGCCTGAAGCCTCAAAAGGTTCTCAAAATCCAGACCAAACCTCCCCGCCACCCCTTGATAAAGCCATCCACTTGGTCGAGATTTCCTATCCTCGGTCGAGATTTCCTATCCTCGATCATCGCCT
>CAYTXK010000279.1:2163-3239 GCA_964441645.1 uncultured Acidobacteriota bacterium | reverse complement strand
TTGAAGACCCGCGCAACCTCGGCTCCATTTTGCGCACCGCCTACTGCGCGGGGGCGAGCGGTGTGATTCTGCCGGAGCGGCGCGCCGCCGGCATTACCCCCGCGGCGGAAAAAGTCTCTGCCGGGGCGAGTGAGCACATTCCCATCGCGCGCGTTACCAACCTCGGACGCGCCCTGGAGCGGCTGAAGCAAGCTGGCTGCTGGCTAGTGGGGCTCGACGAGCGCGCTGAGAAACCCTTCACCGAGGTGGACTACACCGACGCCCTCGGCCTCGTGCTGGGCGGCGAAGGCAAGGGCTTGCACGAGCACATCCGCCAGAAGTGCGACTTTGTGGTTTCTATCCCGGCCTTCGGAGCCATTCGCTCGCTCAACGTTTCCGTGGCCGCCGGCGTGGTGCTCTACGAAGTCGTGCGCCAGCGCCTCGAGAAGGGAGTTCTGCGCCGATGAAGGAGCCGACGCGAATAGTCGTTTTGGGGGCGGGCTTCGGCGGGCTCGAAGCCATGCTGGAGTTGGAGCAAGCCTTCCGAGACGACGCGGCGATTGATTTGCTGCTGGTGAACGATACCAACTTTTTTCTCTTCACGCCCCTGCTGCCGCAAATCGTTTCCTCCACCGTGGAGCCGCGCCACATTGTGCAGAGCCTGCGCGACATCCGTCGCCAGCGCCGCTTTCGTTTCCTGCGCGCCGCGGCGACAGGAATTGATTTGGGGGGACGGACAATCGCCTCCACGGCCGGCGACATCCCCTTCGACTATCTGATCCTGGCGCTGGGGAGCGTGCCGAATTTCTTCGGCGTCCCCGGCTCCGAAAACGCCTTCACGCTGAGCAGCCTGGAGGACGCCGTCGTGCTGCGCGACAACCTGCTCGACCTTCTCGAGCACGCTGACCACGAAACCGACCCGGAGCGGAAGCGGCAACTGCTGACCTTTGTCGTTATCGGCGGCGGCTACACCGGTGTCGAAGTCGCGGCCGAGCTGCGCGACCTGCTCTATGAGCACATCGGGCCGCGTTACCGCGGCCTCAACCTTGCCGATGTGAAAATCCTGTTGCTGGAGGCGACGGACGAAATTCTCGTCG
>CAYTXK010000279.1:0-2153 GCA_964441645.1 uncultured Acidobacteriota bacterium | reverse complement strand
GCTCGAGCGCCAGGGGATTGAGCTGCGCACGCAAGCGCGTGTGGCCCGGCTGCATCCGGGGCGGGTGGAGCTGAGCGACGGACAGATGATTGACGCCGGGCTGGTGATTTGGGCAGCCGGGTTGCGCGCCCATCCCTTGCTCGAGTCCTTGCCGGTGGAGAAAAACAAAGTGGGGCGAGTGGTGGTGACGCCGCAGCTTCATCTGCCCGATTTCCCTCGCGTCTTTGCCATCGGGGATAACGCCATCGTCAAAGGCGCGCCCGCGGAACACACCGTGCAGGTGGCGCCGCTGGCCATCGAGCAAGGCCGGCGGGCGGCGGACAATGTGGTGCGGGGGGTGGCCCGGCAGGCGTACGCCAACTTCACTTACGAATCGAAAGGGATGCTAGTCTCGCTGGGGATGAACGACGCCGTCGTCAGTTTGATGGGCTTGAAGTTGGGCGGCTACCTGGCCTGGCTGCTGTGGAACACCATTCACCTGCTGAAGCTGGTGGGACTGAAAAAGCAGCTGCAGGTGGCGCTCGATTGGAGCCTGGCGCAATTCTTCCCGCGCGATACCTCCATCATTCGCCGCCCGGCCCGCTGCCGGCTGTGCCAGGCGTCGGCGGGCAATTCTGTTCTGGTTGAACCCATCAAGAAAGAAACCCCGGCGGGCAGCTAGAGGCGCCCGAAGCGCGCCAGAGCCGCCTCGAGCGATTTCAGGCAACGCTTGGGGTCTTTTTCCCGCGCCAGGATTTGCGCCAGCTCGCGCACTTCCTCGGGTTGAGGCCGAACGGCCTCGTCGTCCCACTGCTCAATCCAATCCATCACTTCGCGCAGCAGGGCGTTCTCAGGATTGGAAGTGAGCGGCGCTTCCGGTGACAACGCTTTCGTCTGCCCCAGTCCGAAGCACCATAGGCCGACCTCGGTGTAGGAGGTCTCGCCGTCGGCGAACTGCTCCAGGCGCCGGACGAAAGCCTGTCGCCCCGCGGGCAGCGCCAGCCGCAGGTCGGCATCGGCCAGGATTTCCAGAATCCCCGCTCCGGGATCGGTGCCCGGGGGCAACAGCGGCTGGGCGCGGGCCAGCAAATCGGGAACGTCCAGGCGCGCGTCCACAAACTCCTGCAATAGAGCGCGGAGCTTGGACGGGACGGCCGGCATGAGGCCCTACTGATCGTATTGCAGCAGCGAGAAGACATCGAGGCCGTTGAGCTTCCCGCGGCCCTTCAGAAAAGTGAGTTCAATCGCGAAGCCGCAGCCCATCACTTCTCCGCCCAGCTTTTGCACCAGGCGCGCGGCCGCGGACGCCGTGCCGCCCGTGGCCAGCAGGTCGTCGCAAATCAGCACGCGCTGGCCGGGGTGAATGGCGTCTTCGTGAATCTCGAGCGAGTCGGTGCCGTACTCCAGTTGATAGGTTTCGCGCGCGGTCTTGGCGGGAAGTTTTTTCGGTTTGCGGATGGGCACGAAGCCGGCCCCCAGGCGATAGGCGAGCGCCGGGCCGAAGATGAAACCGCGGGCCTCGATGCCTGCCACGGCGTCAACCGGTTTGGTGTGGTAGTGGTCGTAGAGTTGATCAATCAGGGCGCGGAAGCCCTGCGGGTCTTTGAGCAGGGTAGTGATGTCGTAGAAGAGAATGCCGGGCTTGGGCCAGTCGGGAATTTCGCGGATGAGTTTCTTCAGCGCGTCGGAATTCACCAGCCGCCTCCTTCAAATTCTATCGTAAATTCGCTGCGGTAGCGCTCGACCACCGCGGCCTCTTCTTCCTCCACGCGCCGGACGCGCGCCCCCCGCGGGCCTTCTGTCAGGCGGCGTTTCAGCTCCTCGAGTTGCGCCGTCGGGCCGATAGCGTAGACTTCCACGCCGCCATCGCGCCGGTTCTTGACGTAGCCGCCCAGGCTCAACTGGTGCGCCACGCGTTCGGCAAAAAACCGGAACCCGACGCCCTGCACCTGCCCTTCGATGATATAGCGCCGCGCTTCGTCCATCGCTCGGCCTGCTGATTTTAGCGGACGACCGTGCCGGCAAGCAACGCGCAGTTACAGGTAGCGGCGAGGGATCGGCTTTATGGAAAGGCCGACGACGAAGGCAAACGGCAGCCTTCGTCGCCGTCGTTTGTGCCGGCGCCGCCGTCTCCTCCGGGAGCAGGTCTGCTGCCGACGCGAGCGCTTCCAGCT
>CAYTXK010000278.1:292-3320 GCA_964441645.1 uncultured Acidobacteriota bacterium | reverse complement strand
CAACACTGAGCGCAAGCCGCGCCTAGGGAACATCCACATGGTAGCCGGAGATATTCCAAACCGCGGTCGCTGACCCCGCGCTGGCGCTGCGAGAGAAACAAGCTGTGACGATCGTCCCGGGGTCCGCATACAACCGCACTGGTTGGCTGGCCGCAAAAAAGTCTGTGGTGCCGCCGCCTGTCCCTTGCAGGGCTACAGGGAGGTCATGAACGCCCGCCGCCCCTCCAGCCGTGTTATTAACGTGCACCTGAAGGAATCGTTGACCAGTCGGTAGGTTACCCCCAAAGGAGACATGCTCGATGACGAGCTGCTTCATCGCGGGGACCGTGGCGAGGGTGGTTTCGAAGCCTCCGCAAGTGCTAGTAGAAGCGGAGACCTCCACTGCACCCGCCTGGAAGGGCTGCAGGGCAGGGTTGTCCACATCGCGTACCAGCGCCGTTCCGTTGATATCCACCATCCAGACACCGCTCTGCTGAGCGTTTACCGTCGGCGTGTTCGCGACGTTAACGCTCGGGGTGTTGCCCACGTTCACCGCCACCATCCCGCTGGTCAGGGGGCTGATGATATTAGCATTCTGGGTTGGGGCGGCCGAGCTAGGGCTGTTGAGCGTCAGCACCAGCAGAGCCATGCCCGCCAACACGACGCCTAAATTCTTCGCTTTTTTCACTGCCATGCTCCTCTTTCCGTACCTCTTTCTGTTTCTTTCCGTTTCGCGCGCCACTATGAGGTTAGCGGGCGGGGAAGGCAATGCACGCCGCCTCACAACTGGCGCACATCTGCCTCGCAGGGCAACCTCGAGATGGCAAAGGACTTACCTGCGGGAGGCGCTCGCGCACGCTTCAGGGTAAAGGCGACAGTTCAGGCGTGAGCCTCTGAAGTTCTTGGGGCAGCCGGAAACAGACCCTTATTGCTGGGCGCGCCGCAGGGAGAGCTGCTTCGCCAACTGCGCCAGCACCTGCTTGGCTTGCTCCAGTTCGGCTGTTTGAGCGGCTAGCTGCTTGCGCAAGGCGGCCACCTCGGCGGC
The DNA here is from genome assembly GCA_964441645.1 of uncultured Acidobacteriota bacterium. Lineage (GTDB taxonomy): Bacteria > Acidobacteriota > Terriglobia > Acidiferrales > 2-02-FULL-67-57 > CAYTXK01. The sequence goes on along the minus strand of CAYTXK010000278.1, from coordinate 2,296 downwards.
CAGCACGGCTGTCTTCTCGCGCACCTGGCTGTCAAACAGGATCGAGATGCGCTTGTGCTTGACCCCGTTCACCATCTCCGTTACTTCGCTCCAGCGCACCGGCTCGGCCGCCCGCGCCACCACGTAGCTGACCTCGAAGCGGTCGCTGTCCTTCATCCCGTGGCCGGGGGTGTCGGAGGAGATGAGCGCGTCGCCGGGCTGGATGTCTTCGCCCGTGTCCACCACCCACATGTCCCCGTTGCCCACCGCCATCACCAGGTGCGGGTTCTCGGTCACAGGCTCCTCGGCCTTGCCCGGTTCTGAACGTGCGAGGTAGGCGCCGAGGATGCGCGGGTCGTTCGCCCGCGCCGACTTCGTGATGCCGTACACGGGCTCGAAGCCCGGCCGGTCGTGCAGGGTCTTGTTTTGCCCGGTCAGGGTTACCAGCATCCCACGCTCAATCGGCTGGTTCGTCCACCCGTAGTGTGACCCGGTGAAAGCGTTGTAGGAGACGATACCCGCTGCCACGGAGATGTTGCCAATCCCGACTGCGTCCCTATCGAAATCGACTAGGCTGCCGTCGCTGCCAGTCAAGTTGAACCTGGCGAGCGTGAAACTTGCTTCGACCATCAGCTTAGCGTTGGCGGGGGAGCCGGTCCCGATGCCCACACGGCCGCTACTGTTGATGGTGAGCCGCGGGGCGCAGGCCGCGCTGCAATCGCTGATGTCCAGGTTCGCCACTGCAGACCGTCCTGTCTCCACACGCCAATCCCGGGCGCTCCCATCTTCGGAAAAGAGCCTGAGGCCGGGAATCCCGGTACCGCGCATACTGATGGTATTGTGGATGCCCCCGGCAATCGTCAGTTTCTGGTCAGGGCTTGCCGTCCCGATGCCCACGTTGCCGGTACCGCTCACCCTGAAGACTTCCGTGCCGAGGCCCCCGCCGTTGCGCCCGGTCAGGATGGTCCCGCCAGGGTTGATGCTCTGAAAAACGCCCGCGATGCCGGTGTTACTGATCCCATTCACGGCGATGCCGCTATCCGTGCCTCCTTGAACGCCCGTGCCGCTGCCCAGGCCGTCGCCTTGGACGCCGACCGAACCGCCTTGGGCAAGCACGCCGCGGCCTCCGCTACTCGCTTTCAGACCCTCCCCCCCACCGAGGTTATCCACGTTCACAACAGTAAGTCCCGGGGCCAGATCGTCGCTGAAGCTCGCGTTGCTCGCTAAGACAGTGCTGGCGGTCACGGTGCCGTTGGCGGCTACACTGAAGACCTGGGTAGGCGTCGCCCCCACCACCATCCGCAGGCCGCCACTGGCGCGGAGGGTGAACTGGTCGGTGGCGGTGGAGTTCACGTCGGCAGCAGTGGAATCACCCCATACGAAGGCACCATCGTGCAGAGCCTTGGCTCGATTCCCGGCAGCAAAACTGAACTGGCCCTGGGCCCTGTTGGCCAAGCCCCCGGGGACGGTCGCACGGCTGCCGCTGGCGACGTTGGTGGTGCCACCGCCGACGGTGGCAGCAGTCGCGCTGGCTTCGTTGCCAGCTCCTCCGCCGATGGTGGCAGCGAGACTGCTCGCCATATTGACTTCGCCCCCGCCCACGGTGGCACGTACGCCGCTGGCGGTGTTGCTGAATCCCCCCGCGACGGTCGCGAAGGTAGCGTTGGTGGTGTCAAGGTCGCCATTGCCGGCCTGGTTGTTGCCGCCCCCGCCCACGGTGCTAAAGTCGTCGGTGGCCTCATTGCCAGTGGTGACATCCACATCGTTACTCCTGCCGCCGCCCGCTACCGTAGCTTTCACAGCAGCGGCCGAGTTGCCTCGGCCCCCGGCCACGGTGGCAAAGTTGGCGCTGGCCGTGTTGTCCGCGCCCCCGCCAACGGTTCCAAATTGCGCGTCTATAGTCGGCGCAACGTCGTTGCCGGCCCGGTTATTGCTGCCCCCGCCCACGGTGCCAAAGTCGTCGGTGACCCGGTTGGTGAAGCTACTCCGGCCGCCGCCGCCAATCGTAGCCCCGAGGGCGCCACT
>CAYTXK010000278.1:0-282 GCA_964441645.1 uncultured Acidobacteriota bacterium | reverse complement strand
CACTGGTTACACTGTTGCCGCTGAAACCCGCAATGAGGTTGGGGCTGGTAGCGTTGGGCTCGACGAGCAGGCCGCCGCCGGTGGTATTGAGGCTGAGCGTGCCGGTGCCGGTGACAGTAAGGTTACTGTTGATGATCAGCGCGCCGCTCATGGTGTCGCCGGCCACATTGACCGGGTCGAAAGACAGCTTGGCTTCTGTAACCGCCCCATTGGCCAGATCGCCGGTCATCACGCCGAGGTCGGCCAGATCGGTGCTGTCCACGCAACCAACGCAGTTCACGT
>CAYTXK010000277.1:1982-3322 GCA_964441645.1 uncultured Acidobacteriota bacterium | reverse complement strand
TTGGTGCGCGCGGCGCCTTCGCGGGTCCTCACATAGATGTAGCGGCCCGCGGCGTAGGCGTCGAGGAAGCGCAGGTGGCGCTGGAAGAAAGCCCCGGGTTCCGGAGCTGCGGCCTTGGGGGGTTCAGCGGCGGCTCCGATCCCTGGGCTGAAAAACAGCCAGAGGGCGGCGAGGAGCGGGGGGTTGGGTAGGGTGTTGCGCATCGCTCACCGCCCTCTTTCTTGTCCTCCTAGGGTTGTGGGTTATAGACCCGCACTTTTCCTCTCATGTACGGGTGGAGAGTGCAGTTGTAGTCGTAGTCGCCCGGCTGGGTAAATTTGAAGCTAAAGCTATCGGCGTGGCTCAGGGCGGGCGATTCAAAGGTCGTGGGTCCCTTGATGGTCACGGCGTTGTGCCGGCCGCTGCGCTCTTCGTCGAGGAAGTCAAAGACATCCTCGTTCACCCAGGTGACCTCGGTTCCCACGGGCACCTCGACTACTTTCGGAAAGAAGCTGTTGCCGACCATCTGGATAACGACTTTTTCGCCCGGCTGATAACGAACCGGGCGGTCCAGGTCGGGCGAGCCGATGCCAAAAGGGTTGACCACGCGCTTGGTGGTTTCTGGCAAAGGCAGCTCGCTCCCTTCGCTGCGGACCACTTCAACCCGGGGCGCATTGCTCTTGGAGCTGAGGACGCCAATGGCCCCCTTGATGGCCTGTGTGCCCAGGGCGTGGCTCAGAAAGGTAAACGGCCCTTCGGCCGGCACCAACCATTCGATCACCCAGGAGTCGGTGGGGCCAGACAGCACCGATTGCGTGCCCGCCATGTGATTCGTGGGGTTCCCGTTGTAGTAAATGTGATTCCAGACCGCCCCCACGGCGTGAAAGGTGGAGACCAGGTTCGGCCCCACGTTGAGGTAGTAAAAACGCACATAGTCGCCGGGACGAACCGGGATGGGGTCTTTGACATAGCGGAAGTTGTAGCCGTTCATCATCACGTAGAGAGCCCGTCCATCGAAAAAGTCCCGCCCGTTGGCATAGACCTCGTGCTGGACGACATAGACCTTCACATCCGGCGGCCGCCCCAGTTGTTCTTCCAGGGCGTATTTCTTCTTGGGTTCAACCACGATCATCCCGAACATTCCGCCCATGGTGTGGGTCATGATGCCGTGACCGCCCGGGGCGCAGTGGTACATGAAGACCCCGGGAAATTCCGCTTTGAAGGTCAGCGTTTTGGTCTCGGCGGCCGGCAGCAGACCCATGACGAGCGAGGTTTGAGTGTTGGCGGCGTGAATGGAGAGGCCGTGGGTGATGGTGTCGTCGTTGCGGACGGAAATCTCGACCTTATCGCCTTCCTCAACC
>CAYTXK010000277.1:1115-1972 GCA_964441645.1 uncultured Acidobacteriota bacterium | reverse complement strand
GGCGCTGCAGGATGCGCAACGGCTGCTCGCGAACAACCAGCAGCAGCGGGCCGGGGACAGTGCCGCTGAAGGTAAAAGCCTTGAAGACCACGCCCTCGTCAATGACCAGGTCGCGGCGGCCGGCCACCAGCTCAAACTTCTTGGTGGTGTCGGCCGCCGCGATTTCAGAGGGAACCCCGAGCCCGAGCAGGAACACCACCGCCAAACCGAGCGCGAGCTGTGGGGCGGCGTGAGAGCCTGCCCAGTTCGAGGTAATGCGAGCCATGGTCTTTTTCCCTCCTAGCGGACGATAAGCTTCATCCGCATGGTCTCGTGACCCGCGCCGCAGTTCACCGTGCACAGGATCACGTACTCTCCCGTTTCCTCCGGCGCCACCAGCGTGTAGTCACGCGTGCCTTCCTTCAGTCGCAAATCCCAGCCGAGATCCGTCAGGGCCGGGGCGGTGAAGGAGTGCACGACGCCGTCTTTGAGCATCTCCGCGCTCTTGCGCGACGTGATGCGCAGCTTGAGGGTCTGCCGGGAATGAGCGTAGATGACAGGCGTCTTACTGCCCACCACCTTGAAGCTCCCATCCTTATCGGCGACTACCTCCAGAACTGCCTCTCCGCTTTGCGCCAGAGCGGAAACGAAGAGAAATACCACTGCCAGAGCAATGAGACTCACAACCCTTGCTTGATTCGGTCGGACCATGGCTCAGCCTCCTGTCAGCTGCGCTTTCAAGCGCGAACCGTAAGCACAGGGCAGGTCGCGCGCCGCACGACTTGCGAAGCCGTCCCGCCCACGAAATGCGTGCCGGCCCGGGCAAAAAAGCCCGCGCCGCGAACGCCCAACACAATCAAATCAACTTCTTGCTCCCG
>CAYTXK010000277.1:0-1105 GCA_964441645.1 uncultured Acidobacteriota bacterium | reverse complement strand
ACGTCCTCGGGTACGAGCTGCCAGAGCACGTCCGCCGCTTGCTTGAGGCCGGCGGGAGACAGGTTCTTGTCCGCCACATGGAGAATCACCAGCCGGGCCTGGTGTTCCTGCGCCAAGGAGAGCGCATAGGGCAGCGCTAGCTGGGCCGGCTGGGAAAAGTCGCTCGCGTAGAGGACTCTCTCCACCTTGATTTCCTGCGGCCCCGGCCCTTTCACGCCGGGTCCGACAGTGAGCACGGGAACGGTGGCGGTGCGGAAGATTTCCTCGGCCACGGAACCCAGCATCAACTTGTTCAGACCTCCGCGGCCGTGCGTGCCGAGGACGATCAGGTCGATCTCGCGCTCCCGCACGACTTCGAGCAGAGTCTCGGTTATCGTCCCGTCGCGGACCACATTCTGATGAGGAAGCCCTTCGAGTTGGGCCGAAGCGGCGAGTTCCTTCATGTTCTCGTGCGCCCTCTCCCTGGCTTGCTCGTACACTTGCTGGTAGGTGAGGGCGCTGGCTTCCGACGGCATGGCCACGCTCAAAGGAAGCTCGAGCACATGCACCAGGTGAATCGTCGAACCATACCGTCGCGCCAGGCTGGCCGCGAATGGCAGTGCGGCCCCCGAAGCCGACGAAAAGTCGGTGGCGAAGAGAATGTTCTTCACCGCGATGAGTTTTCTCGCATCCATGACCTTCATTGTGCACCTCCTGTTTTTTCCGTTCGGGCCGGCGCCTCCTCCTTCGGGCTCAGGCCGCCACCGGGTGCGCCCAGCGAACGGCCGTATCCAGCACGCGAACTACCTCGTCCACGGGGGAATAGCTGGTCAGATAGTCGAACGCCCCGCAACTCATGCAGCAGAGATAGATGTCCAGGTCGGCGGCATTCGACAGCACCACCACCGGAACCTGGCCTTTGATGGTTCTCATCCAGGCGCGAGCCTCCTCGCTAGCCTCCTTGTCTTCCGGAACGTACAACATCACCGCGTCGGGGATAGGCTGCATTGATCCTCGCGCCGCGACCGGATCGCTGGCGTAGTTGAACTCGTAGTGCTCCCGCGCCTCCAGGGCTTCAAACAGCGGCCCGAAAGCCGCGCGCGCGCCCACCACCAGGATTCTTGGT
>CAYTXK010000276.1:2885-3336 GCA_964441645.1 uncultured Acidobacteriota bacterium | reverse complement strand
CGGTGGCGGCGGTTCTTTCGGCCAGCCCCAAGGCGGCGGCCTTCGCCGCCTTCCTGCGAATTTTCTTTGTGGCGCTGCGGCCGGCGGAAGACAGTTGGTTCTGGCTGCTGTGGACGTGCGCACTTTTGACGATGTTTGTTGGCAATTTAGGCGCTCTGATGCAGACGAACATCAAGCGCCTGCTGGCGTACTCTTCGATTGCGCACGCCGGCTACATTCTGGTGGCCTTTGCGGCGCGCAACGAGCTGGGCATCGCGGCGGTGCTGTTCTATCTGGTGGCCTACGCGCTGATGAAGCTGGGGGCGTTCACGCTCGTCGCGCACGTCTCAGCGGGCGAATCGCATCAATCCATCGACGATTACGCCGGCCTGCACGCGCGCCAGCCGCTGCTGGCCGCCTGTTTGACGATCTTTCTGTTCTCGCTCATCGGGATTCCGCTCACGGGGGGCTT
>CAYTXK010000276.1:823-2875 GCA_964441645.1 uncultured Acidobacteriota bacterium | reverse complement strand
GAAATTCTACCTGTTCACGGCCGCCATCCAGGCGAATCTGGTCGGGCTGGTCGTACTGGGCGTGATTAACAGCGTGCTCTCGGCGGGATATTACCTGCGGGTCGTAAAAGTAATGTACATGAGCGAGCCCAACGGCGGCGCAGCAGCCATCGAGCCGGTGCCAGCCTCGACGGCGTTTGTGCTGGCCCTGACGGCGCTGTGGACGGTCCTGCTGGGAATTTTCCCGGGGCTAGTGATGCAGTTCGCCCTGCCCTCCGCCCAGCCGCTCTTGAGACCTTGAAGAAAATAGGGGAGGCGTCACCGCCTCCCCCGTTGAACCACACTAGCCCGCGCTGACTTTCAGGAACACAATCGCAAAGGTATAGAGCGCCAGCGATTCAATCAGCACCAGAGCAAGAATCAAGGCGAAACGAATCGCTCCCGCCGCTCCCGGATTGCGCGCCAGCCCCTCGCACGCGGCTGCCGTGGCTTTGGCCTGAGCTATCCCACAAATCGCCGAGGCGATGGCCATGGAGAACCCCGAGGTAATCACCACCCATTTGACGACGTCCTGCTGATTCGTCGCGGCGCCGGTGGCCTGGGCCGCCGCCGGCAGCGCAAACAGGAATAACAACACCAACAAACACGCTACAGCGTATAGTCTTTTCACGTCATTTCTCCTTGTTAAGAAGCGCCCGCAGGAGGTGGTTCCCCGGCCATCCTCGAGCGGCCGGAGCTCACGCTGACGGGCAAGAGTCCGGGATTAATGCTCCTCCGCCACTGCCCCGCCCAAGTAGACGACCGGCAGCAGCGTAAAGACGAACGCCTGCAAGAAAGCCACGAAAACGTGGAGGGCTATGAATGGAACAGGAATTATTAGCGGTGATAGCGCAAGGGGCTTCCAGTACCAACTTGCCTGCAATGAGAAAGTAAAAATTGTCAGCCCCAAGCCCAGAAAAGTCACGTAGAGCAGCTCGCTCACCACCATGTTGACCCAAAGCCGCACGGTGAGTGAAAGCAGCCGCGCCGTGTGGCTGATCAACTCAATGGGAAGCATCAGCGGGGCCAGGGGCAGAACCGGCCCTAGGAAGTGCTTGCCGTATCCGAGCGCTCCATGGGCGCGTATGCCGCTCCAGTTGTAATAGAGGAACACAGTCAGCGCGCAGGCCAGCGGGACGGTGGGATGGGCGGTGGGAGACATGAAGCCGGGGATGAGACTGATGACGTTGCAGAAGAGAACGAAAAGACCGACGGTTCCGATGAAGGCCAAGTGCTGGCGGCCGCCGTGGCCGACGATTTCATCGAGCAAATCGTGAATGCCCACGCGAAAGTTGTTGGAGAGAACCTGCTCGAAGCAGAGCTGCAGGGCGCCCGGGTTGTCGGCCGACAGCTTAGACCGAAACCACAGGAAGAAAACGATGCACAAGAGGACAATCAAAAGCTCGGTGGCCAGGTGGTCAGGGATGGGGCGCAGCGGATCGTGGGGATGAACGCCAACAAACTCCAACAACGGCAGGACCAGCCAGCCGAGAAGATAGTTGAATAGATTTCTGATGAATGTGGGATGGTGTTCCATCAGCGAGTGCCGCAGAGACAGAAAAACCTCGTACACCGCTTCCACAAGAACCCCGGCCACCAGGAGAAATACGCCGCCGAGAAAACCGGCGACCGACAGCAGCGAGCGCGCGAAGATAACATAGAGAACGGCGGCAAGCAAGGCGAGGGGAAGAAAGAGCTTGAGATAGACGCGCCACGGCACCGTCGCTCGCTGCGCGCGCACCAGCGCGTCCACCACGGCCACAATCCAGCGGTAATTCGCGTAGGCCAGCGCGCCGCCCAAGGCGAAGGCGAGGGCCTCTCCCCCGCCCCACAGCCAGCCCACGACGACTGTGCCCAGCGGCACGAGCGACAGAATGATGAAGCCCAAGCGGCGCTCGGCGCCAACGAGAAAGACGCGCTCGGCTTGCGGGATCTCGCTCATTGGTTGTCGAGGCGCTTCAGCTCGCCCAGCAATTCCCGGAAGCCGGCGTAAAAACCCAGTCCTCCTCCCAGGAATGTGAACAACAACTTGGT
>CAYTXK010000276.1:0-813 GCA_964441645.1 uncultured Acidobacteriota bacterium | reverse complement strand
TCCCAGCTTGCTATCGAGCCACAAACCGGCGAGGAGTCCAAGGGCGACCGCGGCGGTGAAGGTGATCCCCAGGGTAAGGACAAGCCCGACTTGCCGCCAGGGGTTGCGGCCCGTGGGCTCCGGCGGTGGCATAAACCCACGCTATCAGAAAGGAAGAATGGAAGTCTTGGCGAGGGCGATGAGCGGCTCGGGATAGAGCCCGGGAAGAAGCGTCAGAAGGAAGGTCACGACCAGCGCCACCACCAGCCCCGGCGCCATCGTCATCCGGGCCGGCTCGCGCTGTTCTTCGAGGAACATGGCCACCACAATGCGGAAGTAGTAGTACAGCGCCACCACCACGTACAACGCCGCAAAAACCGCCAGGTAGTAGTGCCCGGTCTCAATCAGCGAGAGGAAGATGTAATACTTTCCCAGAAAACCGACGGTGGGCGGAATCCCCGTCAGCGACAACAAGAAAACCAGCATGAGCACGGCCGGGGCGGGATTCTTGAAGAACAGGCCGCGCATGTCGTCGAGCGTGTCGCCGACGCGGTTAGGCCCGCGCAGGCCGGTGACCACCGCAAAGGCGCCCAGCGTCATAGCGGCGTAGGCAAAGATGTAAACCGCAATGCCGATGCGCCCGGTGTCGTTCCCGGCCACCAGCCCCAGCAGGATGTAGCCGACGTGGCCGATGGAAGAGTAGGCCAGCAAACGCTTGACGTTGGATTGGTTGATGGCCGCCAGGTTCCCCAGGGTCATGGTCGCCAGCGCCACCCCGGTCAGCAACACCTCCCAGTGCTCGCGGAGACTCACCAGCGGAACCAAAAACAGCCG
>CAYTXK010000275.1:560-3341 GCA_964441645.1 uncultured Acidobacteriota bacterium | reverse complement strand
TAGAAATATCCTCCCTCGCGCTTCTTCCTAATGGATTCTAATTCGATGAATGGTGTCGAAGCGTGGACTCGCCTGTCCTGAGCGCAGCCGAAGGAAACCCTGACGGGCTTGCGCCGATCCCGCTTGGGCGGGACGCGGTCTGCCCAGACCCGCGCCCACCGCTCAGCATGATGCTCCTCGACTTCGCTCCAGGCGAGTTTCCTGCGGAAAACTTGGTGCCGAAGCAGGGACTCGAACCCTGACGGGCTTGCGCCCACTGCGCCCTGAACGCAGCGCGTCTGCCAATTCCGCCACTTCGGCACAATCGCTTCGAACTGCAGGGGGAAAGGCGGCGACCCCATCTTGCCAACCACTCCGCCGGGTGTCAAGCTAGTCCGCGAACCGGAAGGCGATTGACTGTGCGCATCTGCTCCTTTCTCCCCTCGGCCACTGAGATTCTCTACGCACTCGGCTTGGGGGAAGAGGTGGCGGGAGAGACCTACGAGTGCGGAACGCCCTGCCTGCTGTCGTCGAGGGCCGCCTGTTTGCCGTGGACGCCAGCAGTTATTTCTCCCGCCCGGGACCACGGCTGGTTACGGGACTTTCACCCAAACGCCGCGCCGTTCTCGCCGCTACCAGAAGCCGCTGTTGCCATCTAGGAATCCACTGAAAACTCTTGACTTCTGACTAAGAGCAATCTGCTAGAATAGTAGACCTGTCGACACAGCCTGGGAGGGGGGTCGGGAGTCCTAAATGGGACCCGGGAAGCCTATCATCAAAGTCGGTGTCGCTGACGACGAGCCTATTTACCGGCTCGGGGTGGCCAAGCTGTTGGAAACGGAAGGCGATCTCACCATGGTCGGCGACGCCAGCAACGGCATGGAAGCCATTCTGCTTCTGGAGCGCTACGACCCCGACGTGCTGCTGCTGGACCTGCGGATGCCGGTGATGGACGGGATCGAAGTCTTGAACGAAATGGCCAAGCGCAAGCTGCGCTCGCGCGCCATCCTGATGCTGACCAACGTCGACCGCGACAAAGCCGTGCGGGCGGTGCGCCTGGGTGCCCGCGGCATTCTCTTCAAAGACGCCGAGCCGAGCCTACTGGTGAAGAGCGTGCGCAAGATTCACGCCGGGGAAGTCTGGATTGACAACCCGATTCTCAGCCAGGCGCTCGAGAGCCTGGTGACCAAGCCGGCGGCGCCGCCGGGTGCCAGCGATCAGCGCGACCAGCGGCTCTCCAGCCGCGAGATGGAGGTCGTCCGCTGCGTGGCTATGGGGCTACGCAACAAAGAAGTGGCCGACAAGCTGGGCGTGAGCGAGGCTACCATCAAGAACCACTTGACCAGCGTCTATTCCAAGCTCGGCGTCTCCGACCGCCTCGAACTCATCCTCTACGCCATCCACAACCGCCTGGTGCGGGTGTAGCAATCCCCGCGCGTCAACTTTCCCTACCGGCTTTCTTCTTCTAGATACTCGCGCAGCTTTTGCTCACCGAGTGGCGGGCCTTTGACTGCCAGGCTCTCCCGCCATTCCTCTCCAAAGCGCCGGTTGTATTTCCAATTGATCGCGGCCACGACGCCCATCGAAAGCGCCGCCCCGAGCGAGGCCAAGGCCATGTCCTTGTGCGCGTCCCAGATGTCCCCTTGCGTGCCCAGGTAGGCCTGCCCGAGCTCGCCGCCGAAGACCACCGCCGCCGCCCACTCAAACAATTCGAACAGCATGCTGAACGACATGGTGACGTCGAGCGGGAGGTAGTAGCCCCAGAAGCCCCGCGCCCCCGCCACGCGCAGAAACACCTCGCGGATGGGATAGGAGAGCAGAAAGCCGAAAGAGAAGTGCACCAGTCGGTCATAGTGGTTGCGCTCCAAGCCCAGCCACTCGTTCAGGCCTGAGCCCAAGAGGGCGCGAAACCAGTCGTCGTAGGGCACCTTCGAGTAGGTGTAGTGCGCGCCGATGGTGTGCAGGCATAGAAAGACGAAGAGCAGCGTGTAGGAAACGTTACTGAGCGGAAACCGCCGGTGGGTGAGAATCAGGCCGGCCATGAACAGACTCAGCAGAAAGTTCTCCAGCAGCCAGTCGGCCCGATACAGCGGCCGGATGCCCCATGCCAGCCAGTAGAGGGCAAACAAGCCTAGAAGAACACGAGAATAACGGGGGTTGAAGAACCAGTCCGCCATGGTGGACGCTCCCGGGGAGAGTTTGGGTTCCGGGGAGCCTAGCGCCCGCGGGGGAAAAACTCAAGCGCGGCTTTCGCCGCCGAGCCCTGGCTCAGGCCTTTTTCAGCAGCGCGATCTGGCCGGCGTGGTAGAGGTCGTGCTGGATGACGCCGTGCAGCATGTAGTAGACGGAGTAGCCCTTGACGGGAACCTTCTCCTCCAAGCGGCTGTCGGGAACTCCGGCGATTACCTCCCGGAGCCGCTGATTGCCCTTCTCCAAGTCTTCGAGGGCTTTCTTCCAGGCGGTCTCGCTCCTATCGCGGACAGGAGGCCAGTCCTGCTCGGGCGTGAGCTCGCCGAGCTCCTCGCCTTCCAGCCGCCGGCGCACCACCGCCTCCCAGGTGGCGATGTGCAGAGTGATTTCCCAGATGGTGTGGGCGTCGCGAAGAGGACGGCGCGCCGCCTGGGCAGGGGAGACGCCGGCGAGCACTTCGCGCACCGACGGCCCGTGCCAGGCTTGGCCCTCGTAGGCTCGGCGGAGCTGATCCGCAATCCTTTCAGGCTCGCTCATTCCTTCTATGAGATGACCGCCAGCCTCACTTGGACGCGGCGGCGTAGTGCAGTGAGTTGAACAACAGCTTGAAGG
>CAYTXK010000275.1:0-550 GCA_964441645.1 uncultured Acidobacteriota bacterium | reverse complement strand
CGGAATTGCGCCCCGAAGCCAATCAGAATGACGCGACCCTTCTCGTAGCCCACCTCGGCGGCCGCAATCCGGTTCGACAAATACTCATCGCCGCGAATCCAGCCGCTTTGCAGCGGGTTGCCGGCGGGATAGCGGGCGATGACCTTGACGTCGGTGTAGCTGAAGCCCGGCGCCAGATCGAAGGCCGGGTCGTTCCCGAACATGGCGGTGGCTTCCGACGGCATCCCGTAGCCCACCGGATGGTTCTGATCCACGAAGATGCGCAGCAACGAGCCCGGGCAGGCGAAATCAGAGCGCTTGACGCCCTTGAGCGCGTTCCTGATCGGCAGCGGCCAGGACTCCAGCGCCAGCTCAGTGGACTCGCCCAGCAGCACCAGCGTGCCGCCCCCGCGCACAAAGGCTTGCAAGGCCTTGAGGCCGTCTTCGCCGATGCCTCCCTTGTATTCCTCCGGCGTCCACTTGCGCGAGTTGCCCTCCAAAATCTGCTTCTTGTCGCGGTCGCCCGGGAAGACGATGACGTCGAACTTCTCGCCCAGCTTGCCGGCCTTGA
>CAYTXK010000274.1:0-3343 GCA_964441645.1 uncultured Acidobacteriota bacterium | reverse complement strand
GGCGTCGCCCCAGGGCTCGACACGGTCCCGGAAAATCTGCGTGTCCTGATGGCCCTTGCCGGCCAGCAAGATGATGTCGCCCTCGCGGGCGAAGTCGAAGGCGCGGGCGATGGCCTGCTCGCGGTCGACCTCGACCACGTAATTCCCGCCGGCTTTCTGCACTCCTACGACGATGTCGTTGATGATGCGCACAGGGTCTTCCGAGCGCGGGTTGTCCGTGGTGAGAAGGACCAGGTCGGCGAGGCGGCCGGCGAGTTCGCCCATCACCGGGCGCTTGGTGCGGTCGCGGTCGCCGCCGGAGCCGAAAACAATAATGACGCGCCCGCGGGCGAGCTCGCGCGCGGTCTCGAGCAAGTTGGTGAAGGCCAAGTCGGTGTGGGCGAAATCGACGACGACAGTGAAAGACTGGCCCAGCTCAACGCGCTCGAAACGGCCCGGTATTCGCTCCAATGCCGCCAGGCCCGCGGCAATGGTCTCCAGCGGCAAGCCCAACCCCCAGGCGGTGGCGGCTGCTGCGAGCAGGTTGGAGAGGTTCGAGCGGCCGACGAGCGGCGACTGGATGGCGATGCTGCCGTCGGGTGTCTGCAGAGTGAACTTCACCCCGGTGGCGGTGAGTTGCGGCTTGCGTGCGCCAACTATTCCGCCGTTTTGCTCCACGCTGTAGCGGACAACCCGGCTGTGGGCCAGCTCGGCCAGCTCGCGCCCGCGCGGGTCGTCGCAGTTCACCACCGACAGCTTCGGCGGCGGCGCGCCGGGCCCGACGAAGAGGCGCTTCTTGGCTTCGAAATAGCTTTCGAACGTGAGATGGAAGTCCAGGTGGTCGCGCGCCAGGTTGGTGAAGACCGCGGCTTCGAAATGGCAGCCATAGACACGGTCGAGGGCAAGGGCGTGCGAGGAAACCTCCATCACCACCCAGCCGACGCCGCTGTGGCGTAGCTCGGCGAAAAAGCGCTGGAGGTCCATCACCTCGGGTGTTGTTTGCCGGGCAGCGATGACGCTAGTGGCCGTATGGTACTCGACAGTGCCGAAAAGGCCGGCGCGCTCGCCGGCGGCGCGCAGGATGGATTCGAGCAAATAGCTGGTGGTGGTCTTGCCGTTGGTGCCGGTGATGCCGACGAGCTTGAGCTGCCGCGAAGGATGGCCGTAGAAGGCTGCCGCCACCTGCGCTACGGCGCGGCGGATGTTGACGACCTGTACCCAGCTTGCCCCGACGCCGGCAGCTGGTGGGCGCTCGCTAAGGACAGCAACGGCGCCGGCGGCCAGGGCGCGGGGAATGAACTGATGGCCGTCAACATGCTCGCCCGGAAGGGCGGCGAAGAGGCTGCCCGCGCGAGCCTCGCGAGAGTCGTAGCACACCCCGGTAATCTCCACCCCCAGCGAGCCGGCGGTGGCCGCGGTATCGACTCCTTCAATGAGTTTCTCCAACGTCACATCGTCCTCGTAGGGGCAGCAGGCAAAGCGGACCGAAACTCGACCCAGATGCGGCTGCCGCGGGGGACCCGCGTGCCGGGCGCCGGCCGCTGCGCGGCGGCCAGACCGCTTCCGACAAGGACAGGCTCCAAGCCGAGGCCGGTGCACCGCTGCATAGCCATTCGCAAGGTCAGCCCGCTCAGGTCCGGCACCACCACTGAATCGCTGTTCAGGAGCACCACAGCGCCGGCCGGGGACGCCTCGGGCGGCGGCAGCAAAGAACCCGGCACGGATTGCCTGCCCTTGCTGACTGCGGGCTGAACCACCGCAACCGGTGGCTCCACATCCGGCATTTCGTCGGCCCAAACGGAGGAGTCGAACTGGCCCGGCCGGAGGTCCTGCACGGCGGCGCGGTCGAGCGGCGGGGCCGGGCGGGTGGGCGGCAGCGGCTGGTTCTTGGGGATGTTGAGATAGGCCAGGACGCGCTCGGTCACATTGGCGAACACAGGCGCGGCGACTTCCCCACCGTGGTAGAGCCTGCCGCGGGGCGAGTCGAGCACCACGGCCACGCTCACAATCGGCGCCTCGGCCGGGGCGAAGCCGGCGAAGGAGGCGATGAAGTCGGTGGAGGAGTATCGTCCGGTGGAATCAATCTTCTGTGCGGTCCCTGTCTTGCCGGCGGCGGAGTAGCCGGCGGGCTGGGCGGTCCGGCCCGTGCCCAGCGTCACCACCCGGGTCAGCATCGTGCGCAGTTCCTCAGCGACTTCTTCCGGTATGATGCGCTCACGCTGGTTGGGCGATACCTGCTCGCGGCGATCGCCGCGAATAATTTCCCGGACCACGTGCGGCTGCATCCAGGTGCCGCCATTGCCGATGGCGGAGAGGGCGGAGACGAGCTGCAGCGAGGTGATGGCCACTTCCTGGCCCATGGAAACGGCGCCGATGGAAATACGCGACCAGTTGTCGGCCGGGCGCAGCAGGCCGCGGCTCTCCGCGGGCAGCTCGATGCCGGTGGCGCGGCCGAAGCGCCAGCGGCGGATGTGCTCATACATCTTCTCGTTCCCCAGGCGCAGGCCAACTTTGATGGCGCCGATATCGCTGGACTCCTGCATGACTTCCTGCAAGGTGAGATGGCCGAAGGGCTTGTGGTCGCGGATGCGGTGGCCGGCGATGTAGATGGCTCCCTGCTGGCAGTCAATCACTTCCTGGGGATTCGTGACCCCCTCCTCGAGCGCAGCGGCGATGGTTACGACTTTGAATGTGGAGCCCGGCTCGTAGGCCAGCGTAACGGCCTGGTTGACGTGGCTGGAGGCGGGGACGGCAGTGGGACTGTTGGGGTTGAAGGCGGGGCGGTTGGCGAGCGCCAGGAGCTCGCCGGTGCGGGTGTCCTGGACGATGATGGTGCCGCGAGACGCCTGAGTGCGGGCCATGGCGGCGGCCAGCTCCTGCTCGGCGATGTACTGGATGTTCTCATCAATAGTTAGCGTGACGCTGGCGCCTTCGGAGGGGACTTCATTCAGCCGCTCGAACCAGCGGCGCCGGCCGTCCGTGGTGATGACCAGCTTGCGGGGACGGCCGCGGATGACGTCGTCGAGCGAGTACTCGATGCCGGCCAGGCCGTTCTCATCCAAGCCTACGAAACCGAGGACGTGCGCCGCCAGCTCGCGCTTGGGATAGAAGCGTTTGAATTCTTTCTGCGTGTAGACGCCGGGAAGGTTGAGCGCCCGCAGGCGTTCGGCGCGGGAGCTATCGAGCTTGCGCTCCAGCCAGACGAAGGAGCGGCTGGAGCGGAGCCGATCCTCGAGCACGGTGGCGTCTGTTTCCAGCGCTTCAGCCAGTTGCCGGGCGGTGGAGACAGGATCAGTGATTTCACCGGGAATGGCGAAAACGGAGTCCACGCCGATGCTGACGGCCAGCTCGCGTCCCTGGCGGT
>CAYTXK010000273.1:0-3349 GCA_964441645.1 uncultured Acidobacteriota bacterium | reverse complement strand
AGCGCGTGCGTAAGGTCGAGCTTGAGGTCGAGCGCGCCCTCGGTGGTGGGCATCATCTCCAGCTCCTTGCAGGCCTGGGCGACAAACTGCCGCTGCTTGCGGTTGCCCACCACGTAGGACTTGATGTTGTGGGTGCGGTAATACTTCTTGTACTTGGCGATGACGCCCTTGGCTTCCTCGGCTGACTTGAAGTTGTTGTCGGAGAAAACTCCCGGGCCGGTGTTGTAAGCGCGCAGGCCCAGGAGGTCGCCGGTCTCGATCAAATCCTGGTAGGCAAACATGTCGTTAGTGGCGGTCTGGACGTCGAGGCCGGCGGTGACGCCGTAGGCCACGTTGGCCAGGAAGGTCCAGTTCTGCATATCGAGCAAGCCCTTGCGCACCTCGAACCAGTGGGCGTGGGTGTCCACGAACCCCGGGACGATGGTCATGCCGCGCAGGTCGAAAACTTTCGCGCCGGCCGGCACGCTCACTCGCCCGCGCGCGCCCAGGCCGACGATGCGGTTGTCGGTGACCACCAGGTCGGCGTTGCGGATGACCTCCTCGCCTTTCATGGTGATGAGGGTGGCGCCGCGCAGCACGATGGTGCCGGTGGGCTTGTGGCGCGGGCGCTCGACCACCACTTCCACCTCTTGGTAGAGCGGCGGCTTCTTTTCTTCTTTCTTTTCCGCTTCCTTCTTCTCCTCGGCTTTCGCTTCTTTCTTCTCTTCTTCTTTTTTAGGTTCTTCAAAGCTCACGGTGGCGAAGGGCTGGCGGAAGAAGGAGGAGCCCACCGCCCAGGTAAGCGTCCGCCCGTCGTCGGCCCAGGCGAAGTAGTCGGCGCCCACTTCGGTGAGCTTCTTCACCGGAACCGAGGCTTGATTGACGTTGACGGTCGGCGCCGACCCGCCCACCTGCGGCACCGCCGCGAGATAAAGCTGGTTCTGCACGTGCGCCAGCACCCAGCGGCCATCGGGGCTGAGCCGGGCGTCGTTGGCCGCCACGGGGTCTTCGTTGGCGTAGAGGCCGCCGCCCGTGATTTTGATGTGCTCGCGGCGGTCGGTGCCGTCATAGCGCACCGAAATTAAACCCTGGCCGCCGCCTTCGTTGTAGAAGCCGACGCCGTAGACGAAAATGCGGTCTTTCTCGTGGGTGAAATGCGGTTTGCCCAGGCCGCGCGCCGGCATGATGAGGCTGACGTCGGCGCCGTCCCCGGAGTCGGGCGAGGCCGGCAGCCAGATGAGGTCAAGCGGGATATCGACGCCGCCGAATTCGGCCGGCGACTCGATCCGCATATAGCGCGAGCCGCGCAGAGCCACGAGGCGCTTGCCGTCGGGCGACCACACCGGGTCAGAGTAGAACCCCGTCCGCCGCGTGAGCCGCTGCGGAGCGCTCGTGCCGTCGGCGCGCACTTTCCACAGATGGCCGCCGTCGCTCTCCCAGGTGCTGTAAGCGAGCCACTGGCCGTCGGGTGACCAGGCGGGTTGAAACTCATGCGCCTCGCCCGAGGTCACGCGCTTGGGTGTCCCGGCGGGCAAGTCCATCACGTAGAGCCGCGTGAGGGCAGAGAAGGCCAGGCGCTTGCCGTCGGGCGACTCGGTCGGATCTTGAATAATGCGCGCCCGCACCGGCCCTTCTTCGATGCGGAAGGGAAAGTGCAGCCGCGGCCCTAGCTCCTGCGACACCTGGGCGGTGAAGGGAATGTCCTGGGCTTTGCCGGTCTCGAGCGAAACGCGCTTGAGCTTACCGTCAAAAGTGAGCACGATTTCCTTGCCGCCGGGGAGGAAGGCGTAGCCGGGCAGGAGGTCTCGAGTAAAGCGCGATTCCTGGTCGTCGCGCTGCACGGGATAGAGGAGCCAGCGGTCGTCGCCGCTCTCGAGGTCGCGCACGCGCAGGCCGGTCTGGGTTTCGTAGCGCGTGGCGTAGAGGAGCCACTTGCCGTCGGGGGAAATCAGCGGGCGGATGCCGCTGCCGGGTGCGTCGGTTAGGATGTCCTCATCGCCGGTGAGGCGGTCGCGGCGGGCGATCTGCCACATCGGGAACTCGGCGTCGTATTGGAATCCGCCGTTCTTGCGCGCGTAGTAAAGGAAGCGCCCGTCGCGAGAGGCCACCACGCCGAGCGCGTTGTGCCGGTCGGCGCGGCGCGTGTCGGGCTTGGGCTTGGCTTTGGTGACCTGCACGCCCGCCCCGCCCTTGATGTGGTACATCCACAGCTCGAAGGTGCGCAGGCCCCAGGAGGAGCGGGAGACAATGACGTATTCGCTATCGGGCGTCCAGGCCGGGGAGGCAAACTCCGCCCCTTCGTCTTTGCTCAGCTTCTTCGGCTCACTGCCGTTGGCCTTGGCTATCCAGAGGTTTTCGGCGCCGTCGCGGTCGCTGAGGAAAGCAATCCACTGGCCGTCGGGGGAGAAGCGCGGCTGAGAATCAAAAGCCATGCCGCTGGTGATGCGCGTGGCCGCGCCGCCCGCGATGGGCAGAGTGTAGAGGTCGCCCAACAGCTCGAAGACCAGGGTCTGGCCGTCGGGAGAGACGTCGAGCGACACCCAGGTGCCTTCATCGGTCGTAAACTCGATGGTGCGCTCGGGCTTGAGCAGCAGTCCTTCTTCCTTTTTCTCTTTCTTGGCCTCTTCGGCCGGTTTTTCCTGCGCCCGGCCGGGCAGCCCCACAGCGGCCACCAGAACCAAGCTGAGACCGATGACCCAAGCGTGCTTTTTCATGCGCTCGTCCCCTTTCGACACAACGGCTGAATTTTCCGACTGAAAAACGGAATCCTTTTCACGCCGGCAGTTGGCCCAGGCGCTGCTTGCGGGCGATGGCCTGGATGGCGGTGATGGCGGCGACGTTCACGATGTCTTCCGACGAACAGCCCCGCGAAAGGTCGTTGGCCGGGCGACCAAGCCCTTGCAGGATGGGGCCGAGAGCCACCGCGCCGCCGAGGCGCTCCGTGAGCTTGTAGCCGATGTTGCCCGCATCGAGGTCGGGAAAGATGAGGGTGTTGGCGCGGCCGGCCACCAGGCTGCCGGGGGCCTTGGAAGCGCCCACGCGGGGAACGAGCGCGGCGTCAAGCTGCAACTCGCCATCGATCATCAGCTCAGGCTGGCGCGCTTTGGCGATGCGCAGCGCCTCGCGCACTTTGTCCACCCGCGCGTGTTCGGCCGAGCCTTTGGTGGAAAAGGAGAGCAGGGCCACGCGCGGCTCGACCTCGAGGAAGGCGCGCGCGTTCTCGGCGGTTTGCAGGGCGATGTCGGCCAGTTGCTGCGGGGTGGGGTCGGGGATGACGCCGCAGTCGGCGAAGAGCATCGCGCCCTGGGCGCCGAACTCCTCCCGCGGCAGCACCATCAAGAAAAAGCTCGACACCGTGGACCAGCCCTCG
>CAYTXK010000272.1:0-3356 GCA_964441645.1 uncultured Acidobacteriota bacterium | reverse complement strand
GGCTTCGGTGTAGAGGCGGTGTTCTTCGCGGAGGATGCGCGCCGCCAGGGTCTCCTCGGTGTCATCATCACGAACGGCGACGGCCGCCTGCAACACGATGGGGCCGGCGTCGAGGTTCTCATCCACCAGATGGACGGTGCAGCCCGCCACTCTGACGCCCCACTCCAAGGCCTGCTTTTGCGCCTCCAGGCCCGGAAAGGCGGGCAGCAGGGCCGGGTGGATGTTCAGAATCCGGTTGCGAAACTGGCTGACGAAGTAGGGCGAGAGCAAACGCATGTAGCCCGCCAGGCAAACCAAGTCAACGTTGTTTTCTTTCAGAAGCGCCACCACTTCGCGGTCGTACTCTTCCCGCTGGCGGCCTTTGGAGGGAATCACCACCGCTTGCAGGCCGCGCTGCCGGGCTTTCTCGATCCCCCCCGCATTCTCGCGGTTGCTGACCACCACGGCGATTTCGGCCCCGGGAATGCGGCCGGCGGCGACGCTGTCGGCGATGGCTTCGAAGTTCGAGCCGCGCCCGGAGAGCAGCACGGCAATCCGCTTCATTGCCAGCGTCCCCGGTAGCGGACCTGGCGGCGGCCCCGAACCACTTCGCCAATGGGAAAATGGGCGGCCCGTTGCTTGCTCAGGTGAGCTTCCACCTTGCGGAGGTGACGAGGCGGCACAATCAACACCATGCCGATGCCCATGTTGAAAGTGCGCAGCATTTCATCGGGCGGCAGGTTACCTAGCCGCTCCAGGAGGCGAAACAGCGGCGGCAGCGGCCAGCGGTCGAGATGGATTTCCGCTGCGCAGCCGGGCGGCAGCACGCGGGGAATATTCTCCGTCAAACCGCCGCCGGTGATGTGCGCGGCCGCGCTCAGCCAGCCGCGTTCGAGCAGCGGCTTCATCAGTGGGTAGTAGCACCAGTGCGGCTTGAGCAGCTCCGCGCCCAGCTTGCCGTGCAGCTCCGGCAAGTAAGAATCTACGTTGAGCCCCGCAACCTCGAAGAACAGCTTGCGGGCCAGTGAGTACCCGTTGGTATGCAGGCCGGTGGACGCCACGCCCAGGAGATGATGCCCCGGTTGCACGCGCCGCCCGTCGAGAATCTTCGTGCGTTCCACCACACCCAGGACGAAGCCGACGAGATCGTGCTCCCCGGGCGAATAGACGCCCGGCATCTCAGCGGTCTCGCCTCCGATGAGCGCCACACCCAGGGCGCGGCAGGCGCGAGCGAGGCCGGTGAAAACTTGATCGAGCACCGCCGGCTCGAGGCGGCTCGAGGCGATGTAATCGAGGAAAAAAAGCGGCGTCGCTCCCATCACCGCGATATCGTTGACGCAATGATGAACCAAATCGGCCGCCACCCCTCGGTGCTCCCCCGCCAGCGCCGCCACCTTGAGCTTGGTCCCCACACCATCAACGCTGGCGACGAAAACCGGCCGAAGCCAGCGGCGCCGCTCGAGCTCGAACAAAGCCCCGAAGCCGCCGATGTCGGCGAGTACGCCTCGCGTGAAGGTCTGCCGCGCCAGGCGCGCCACGCGCTGCTTGGCCTCCTCGGCGCGGGAGCGGTCGACGCCGGCGTCGGCGTAACGCAAAGAACGGGCGGGAACAGGGGTCATTAGAGTTCTAACCGACGTATTCTAACTGAATCGCGCGCGCCGTGGTGGCTAGTGCCGTTCCAACTAGCTGGGCCAGATAGCAAATAGGACAAAACCCCTATGATTACCCGCAACATTGCAATGAAAAAAGTTGCCAGGGCTAAGTTGAATTAGTTGGAACGGCACTAGGCGGCCGACGGGGTGGCCAGCGGACGCACCCGCCAGGCGTAGACAGCCAGGAAGATGGCCAGCACAAGGAAGACGGAGTCGCGGGCCAGGGTAGCGGGGCTGATGGGCTCGCCGATACCGAAGCAAGCACAATCGACCTCGATGCCGCGCGCGTAGGTGTAGGCCATGGTCCCAATGAAGCCGGCCAGGAGCAGAGCGCAGAAGGCAGAGGTGTAGCGCAGTTTCCAGCCGAGGATGAGCACCAGACCGAGGGCGACTTCAAGCCAGGGCAGCAAGCGGGCGACGCTGACCACCGCCCACTCGGGCAGGAGTTGGTAGGCGCTCACGGCCATCGAGAAGAGGAAGGGTTCCTCGAGCGGGTAGAGGCCTTTGGAATAGCCGGCGTAGAGGAAGATGGCGCCCAGCACCAGCCGGCAAATCCAGTGCAGGGTGCGCCCGATCACGGGGTGCGTGTTAGCAGGTCATCCAGGTAGCGGCGAAGAACCGAGTACTGGATGGCGCCGGAGGGGAGCCGCTCGCTTCGGCCCTGAGAGACGATGAAGGTGGTCGGCGTGCCCGTCACTTTTCGCTCCTGGGTCTTGCCCAGAGCGATATCACGGTTGATGGTGTCTTCGGTAGCGGGGTCGGCAGCCCAGGCTTTCACCTTGGTCATCTCCTCCGGCGAAAGCACGCCGGCGACCACTTTCTCGACGCTGCCGTCGGCCGACCACTGGCTCTGATAGTAGAAGAGCGCATCGGTCACCCGCACCCACTTCTCCATCCCCAGGCGCCGGCTGGCGTGGCCGAGGCGGGCTGCCGGGCGGCTGTAGGCATGCTGCGACAGGGGAAACTCGTGGTAGACCACGCAGACCTTGCCGGTGGTGGCGTAGTCGGCAATCACCGAGCGCATGGTTTCCAGGTAAAACGTCCGGCAGGAGGGACACTGGTAGTCGGAGAACACCTCCATCTTCACCGGCGCGCTCGCCAGTCCGGCGGTGCACCCGCCGCTCTCGTCGGTCTTGGCCGGAGGCTCAGCTGTTCGTGCGCCCTTCTTCTTTTCGCTGGATTTCTCCGTTTCCTTCTCTTGCTGCTGCCCGGCGGCCGGCGCGGCCGGAGGCGCGCCTTCGGCGGCTCTGGGTGCGGTGTTCTCCGGGGCAGTGTCGGCAGACGGGGCCGCGGGAGCCGCGGCGTAGCGCCCCAGCGCAAACAGTCCGACGGCGACGACCAGCGCCAGCACCACCGCGAGCAGCTTTGTGTTCTTGTCCATGTTTTCTCTTCTGCTCCCCCGGCGGAGCCGTTCTCTAATCCATCAAGCCGCGCTTGCCGTGAAAGACGTCAGCAGAGGCGGGTTTGGTTTCGGGAGTGCTCGCCTCCTCCTGCTGAAGCTTCAGCTCCACAAAATCGGTCGGGTAATGGCCGGTGTAACAGGCCAGGCAGTAGCGGCCCTCGGCATCGGCCACCGCTTTGCGCATGCTCTCCATGGAAAGATAGCCGAGCGAGTCGGCTTCGATGAACTGGCAGATTTCTTCAACGGTCTTGTGGGCGCCGATCAGCTCGCGCTTGGTGGGGGTGTCGATGCCGTAGAAGCAGGGCGAGACGATGGGCGGGCAG
>CAYTXK010000271.1:0-3361 GCA_964441645.1 uncultured Acidobacteriota bacterium | reverse complement strand
CCGGGATGGCCGGGCCAAAATTCTCGACTTCGGCATCGCCCGGCTGGCGGGCACGCAGCTCACGCAGGTGGGCCAAATCCTGGGCACGCCCGCCTACATGTCGCCCGAGCAGTTCACCGGCGCCAGCGTGGACGGCCGCAGCGACATCTTTTCTCTCGGCGGTGTGCTCTACTGGATGTGCACCGGACAGCAAGCTTTCTCCGGCGAGACCCTGGCGGAAGTGGCTTTGAAAGTCATTCAGACCACTCCCAAACCAGCGCGGCAATTGAATCCGTCGCTCCCGCCCGATACCGATGCCGTCATTGAGCGCTGCCTGGCGAAAGATTCCGAGCAGCGCTACCAGACCGGGGGAGCCGTGGCGGCTGACCTCGAAGCGGTTCTGGCCGGTCGTCCCGTTGCGCAGTAGTCTCGTCTTCCCCGCTCGCCCTCGCCTACGGTAGTATCGCGGGTGTCGCTCGTGAGCCCCGAAGCCGTCCTTCCTTTCACCGTCGTCATCGCTACGCGTGACCGCCCGGCGGAACTGGAGCGCTGTCTAGATGCTTTGGCGCACACGCGCTATCCGCACTACGAAGTTCTCGTCGTTGACAATGCCCCGAGCGACGCCCGTACCTGCGACATCGCCCGGCGACGCGGAGTCAGCTACTTGCTCGAGCCGGTCCCCGGTCTCAGCCGGGCGCGCAACCGCGGGTCGCTCACCGCCAAGACCGACCTCATCGCCTACATTGTCGACGACGCGGTCGCCGACCCCGATTGGCTTTCGGCGCTGGCCCGCGAGTTCGACGATCCGCGGGTCATGGTAGTCACCGGCCGCGTCCTCGCGCTTCCCACCCGGACGGCGTCGGAGCCCCTGGCCACCGGCATTGCCGAGCCCGACTTCGGGGGGCCGGAACGCCTCAGCGTTGATGCCGGGACCCCGCACTGGTTCGAGCGGGCGAATTTCGGGGGCCTGGGGGTGGGGCGGAACATGGCTTTTCGGCGGCAAGTTTTCGAGCGATGGCCGGGGTTTGATGAGCGGCTCGGCCGGGGCGCCGTGCTCGATGGATGCGAAGAGCACAAAGCCTTCTTCGAGATGATTGACCTTGGTTATCGGGTCGTCTACACGCCGGCGGCCATCGTCAGCCACCCACCCCCGGCAAGCTTCACTGAGCTCCGCAGGAACCACCTCGGTCACTTGACTGCCTCGACTGCCTACTGGATCCTGCTGTTGGCCGAGCAGCCGCGCTACCGCAAAGCCACTCTCAGTTACCTCCGCCAGGCCCTGACCGGGACCCGGCGAAGCTGGCGCTCGCCGCACGCCACCCCGCGCTCCCGGATCGCTCCTTGGTGGCGCGATATGCTGGCCTGCCTGGCGGGTCCCCTTCTCTATGCTCGCACCCGGCTTGCCCGGCCGCGCTCGGTCGGCCCGTAAACGCCCCGCGGGCTAGGGGGGCGGGCTGGATGGTGAGGACTCGGCCTGAAGGGTGCGGGTACGTTCCTGCGCGGCGGAAAGCTGCGCAGGCGTCAATTGCCCCGCCAGCAACTTGACGCGGGCGGCGGACGTTTGCACTCCCTTCTCGGCCGCCAGTGAATGCCAGGCGTAGGCCTCGACGATATCTGGAGCCACGCCAAGACCCTTCTCGTACATATTTGCCAGGCCGTTGCACGCTTCTCCGTAGCCGTGCTCGGCCGCGCGACGATACCACTGCAACGCTTCCTCGTAATCCTGCTTCACCCCCAAGCCGCGCCGGTACAGGTTTCCCAAGCTGTTTTGGGCGGCGGGATTTCCCTGGGCCGCGGCGCGGCGGTACCAGCGCAGCGCCTCTTCGTAGTTCGGCTGCAACCCCTGTCCGCGGGCGTAGA
Source organism: uncultured Acidobacteriota bacterium (assembly GCA_964441645.1). Classification (GTDB taxonomy): domain Bacteria; phylum Acidobacteriota; class Terriglobia; order Acidiferrales; family 2-02-FULL-67-57; genus CAYTXK01. The sequence continues at coordinate 1,522 of CAYTXK010000271.1, read as the reverse complement.
GTGAACCCAGATGGTTCTGTGCCTCGGCGTCGCCCTGCTCGGCGGCCTTCTGAAACCACTTGCGAGCCTCGACGTAGTTCTGGGTCACTCCCAGGCCCCGCTGATAAAGAACGCCCAGGCTGTTTTGCGCCTCGGGAATGCCCAGCTCCGCGGCTTTGCGCAGGAAGGGCCTGGCTTCGGCGTACTTCTTCTGCGCTGTGTAAAGGCTGGCCAGCACGGAGAGATTCGCGCCGTACGCCACATGCTCGGAGCCGAGCGCTTTCTCGAGAATCCCTACCGCGCGGCGATAGACCGGCACCGCCTGGGCATACTTCCCCTGCGCCCGGTAGGTTTCGCCCAGAGCCAGCAGCCCCTGAGCCAGCGCCGGGTCGTCCGCCGACAGGAGCTTTTCTTTGATGGCCAGCGCGCGTTGATAGAGTGCTTCCGCCTCGCCGTATCTGCCCTGCGCCTGATAAAGCTGCCCCAGGCTGGCGAGGTTCTGCGCCACATCGGGATGGCCAGCCCCCAAGGTTTTCTCCCGCACGGCCAGAGCGCGGTGGTAGAGCGGCTCGGCGGCGGCGAACCGCCCTTGCGCGCGATAGAGCTCCGCCAGGTTGTACAGCCCGCTGGCGAGGTTCGGGTGCTCGGAGCCCAGAGTTTTTTCCCAAATGCCGATGGCGCGCTGGTAGAGAGGCTCGGCGTCGGCATACTGCGCCTGCTTTTGGTAGAGCCCCGCCAAGTTGTTGAGGCTGGCGGCCACGTCGGGATGCTCAGGCCCGAAAGCCTTCTCACGAATGGCGAGCGCGCGCCGGTAGAGCGGCTCCGCCTCCGCGTACCGGCCCTGGGCGTGGTAGAGCAGCGCCAGGTTGTTGAGACTCGCGGCCAACTCGGGGTGCTCGGGGCCCCTCTTTTTCTCCAGGATGACGATGGCGCGCTCAAACAGCGCTTCGGCCTCCCCATACTTGAGTTGGGCCTGTTTGAGACCCGCAAGATTGTTGAGAGGCTGCGCCAGCTCCGGGTTCTCGGGCCCCAGGGTTTTTTCCCAGATGGCGAGCGCGCGTTCGAGCACCGGCTCGGCGGCGGCGTACTGGCCGAGCGCGTAGTAGAGGCCGGCGAGACGGTCGAGGCTCACTGCCAAGCCGAGATGGTCCGGCCCGAGAATCCTTTCATCATTGACCACGCGGACCCGCGCATAAAACAGTTCGGCTTCCGCGCGGCGCCCTTGCGTCTCGTACAACGACGCGAGATTCGTGAGGCTTGTAGTCAGCCGCAGGTCGGTCGCGCTGAATCTTTCCGCTTCTCGCAGCGCCGCCCGGAACATCTTCTCCGCCTGCGCATAGTTCTTCCGGCGGAGGGACTGCTCGCCCGCCTGCGTGTATTTCTGCCAGTCGGCGTCCTGCGCGGCGGCCACAACGGCAAAGCACGCCACCGCCAGCACCACGGCGCGGCCCACTCTTGCGTTCATTACTCTCTCGTAACCGACCTTCAAGCGAGTCTAGCACAGCGTTCCGGGCCTCGAGCGCCCCCTTCCCGGCGCGAACAC
>CAYTXK010000270.1:0-3364 GCA_964441645.1 uncultured Acidobacteriota bacterium | reverse complement strand
AACGTAGACGTTGTCTACGGCATAGGCCGAGAGTGCCGATAACAAGTGCTCGGTGGTTGAAATCAGCACGCCTTTTTTCATCAAGCTGGTGGCGTAGCTGACCCGGGCGATGTTGGCGGCCCGGGCTTCGACTTCAAAACCATCGAGATCGATGCGGCGGAAGACAATGCCCGTAGCGGAAGGAGCGGGCAGGAGCCGAAGCTTGCAACTGACGCCGGTGTGCAGGCCGGTGCCTGAGATTTCGACGGACAACGCGACGGTGTGCTCGAAGGTCTCCATTCACGTAACTCAATAGTTATTAGACGCACGAATGATTCCGCATTGCAAGAATGATTTCAATACCTTATTTTTCAGCTAGTTAAAAGGAAATAGCCGCCCTTTGCCTGTTGCGTAAAAGAGACGAAATTGTGCTGGTGATGTTGCAGAATAGCAACACTTCAGGGAGCCGAGAACTACTGGTCGGCGTTGAAGATGTCGGCCGCCGCCTTCCAAGATCCGGCCTGCTTTTTCCAAGCCACCACGTACTTGCCTTTAGTGGTTTGCGGCTTGCCTTTGGCATCGTTGCCCGTCAGCTCGAAGGTGCCCACTTCGTAGGCAAGGTCGCCCGAGCGCGCGACTTCTATTCTGGTCGTGGCGAACGTGAGTGCGAAGCCTGGCGTGGCCATCAACTGCGACCACGTCTGGCGGATGGCCTCTTTTCCGCTAGCGAGGGGCGCGTTCGGGGGCAGGACGGCGCCATCATCGGCATAGAAGGAGGCTGACTTCTCTGCGTCCTTGGCTTGGACTGCCTCCAACCACTGCTTCACCTGGGCGCGGATGGCCGCCTCGTCGGCGGCGCGGGTATCCGGGGCTGGAGGGGCCGCCTGCTGGCAGGCCACAACAAAGCTGAGGAAGAAGACCAGGAGAAGAACGGGCAGCAAACGCGAACGGTTCATTCTGCACCTCCACAACATACGCTTACCGCACAATGCCGCGTCCTCGGGGCGGTGTCAAGCGGCTGCGGGCGGGTAGAGTATACTGCCAGCGATGGGCGACGAGCTCACGCGCCCGAATCGGGCGCGCCCGCGGGTTTACCTGATTGACGCCATGAGCTACGTCTTCCGCGCCTACCACGCTCCTATGCCGCAGCGCTTCTCGAGCCCCTCGGGCGCGCCGACGCAGGCGGTTTTTCTCTTCAACAACATGCTGCGCAAACTGCTGCGGGAGCACGAGCCGGACTACGTGGCGGTGGTATTCGACTCGGCGGTGCCGACGGTGCGGGATGCGCTCTTCAAGGAATACAAAGCCCAGCGGCCGCCGGTGCCCTCTGACCTGGTGTCGCAACTGCCCGCCATCCGCCGGCTTTGCGCGGCGCTGGAACTGCCCATCCTCGAATACCCTGGCTACGAAGCCGACGACGTCATCGCTACCCTGGCCTTGCGAGCGACCGAGCAGGGACTCGAGTCGGTAATCGTGACCTCCGACAAAGACATGCTGCAACTGGTGCGCACGGTGGATGGGCCGCCAGTGCGGGTGTTCAGCCCCACGCGGGAAAAGTTTTTCGACGAAGCCGAAGTGCAGAACTACTTCGGCGTGCCGCCGGCGCAGGTGGTGGACGTGGTGGCGCTGATGGGCGACGCGGTGGACAACATCCCCGGAGCCAAGGGCATCGGCGAAAAAGGCGCGCGGGAATTGATTACTCAGTACGGCACGGTGGAAGAGGCCATGGCCCACGGGGCGGAGGTAAAGAAAAAGAATTACCGCGAAGCGTTGCTCGGCCAGCAAGACATCATCCGGCTTTCGAAGCAGCTCGCCGCACTGCACACCGAGTTGCCGGTTCCCCTGGAGCTCGAGCGGCTGGCGCGACGCGAACCGAACAGCGAGGCGCTGGTCGAGCTCTACTCCGAGTTGGGATTCACCTCCCTGCTGAAAGAACAGTTTGCCGCCCGCCTGGCGGACGGGCGAGCGCGCCCCGTGGCTTCCTCGACGGCAGCGCCCGCCCCGGTGCGCTATCAGGAACTCGAATCACCGGCGGAGCTCGAACGCTATTTAAGTAACGCTGGAGGCGCACCCGTGGCGGTGTGGTGCGAAACGACAGGCGAGGCGCCGCTCGATCTCGAGCTCACCTCGCTGGCATTTTCGACCGCGCCCGGCGAAGCGTGCCTCGCGCCCATAGCACGCGACCGCGCCGCCTGGCTCGGGGCCGTGCGGTCTTTTCTCGAAGACGACACGCGCCCCAAGACCGTGCACAACAGCAAGGCCACCATGCAGGCGCTGGCGGCGGAGGGCCTCGCGCTCGCCGGCGTGCTCCACGACACCGCGCTTTATTCCTATCTGCTCCAGCCCACCACGGCCAAGCACGAAATCGAAGACCTGGCGGCGCGGCGGCTGCGCCAGGGACTTTCCGGCGCCGTAGCCGAGAAAGCGGACTTCGTGGGGCGGCTGGCGGGGCCGCTGCGCGACGAGGTTGAAACGCAGGGGCTCGTGCAGGTCTACGAAACCATCGAGCGGCCGCTGGCGCCGGTGCTGGCGGCGATGGAGCGCGCCGGGGTGCGGCTCGACCCGGGCGCGCTCGCCGACCTGGCCGCGAGCTGCGAAGTCGAGATTGACACGCTCACGCGGCGCATCTACGAACTGGCGGGCACCGACTTCAACCTGAACTCGCCCAAACAGCTTGCGGAAATCCTCTTCGAAAAGCTGATGTTGCCGCGACCCACGCGTCACGGCCGGGGCAAAGTGACCTCCACGGCCGCCGACGTGCTCGAAGACCTGGCGGGAATGCACGAACTGCCGCGGCTGGTGCTCGACTACCGCGAGCTGCAAAAGCTCAAGTCCACTTACATTGACGTCCTGCCCACCAAGATTCATCCGCGGTCCGGCCGGCTGCACACCAGCTTCCACCAGATGGCCACAGCCACCGGGCGGCTTTCCTCCTCCGACCCCAACCTGCAAAACATTCCCATCCGCAGCGAGCTGGCGGCCAAAATCCGCGCCGCCTTCGTGGCCGAGCCCGGCTGGCAGCTCCTGGCGGGCGACTATTCGCAAATCGAGCTGCGGGTGCTGGCCCACTTTTCCGAAGACCCGGTGCTCCTGGACGCCTTCGTGCGCGGCGAGGACATCCACGCCCGCACCGCCGAAGAAGTCCTGGGCGTGCCGCCGCTGATGCAAACCTCCGAGCATCGCCGCGTGGCCAAGATGATCAACTTCGGCATCATCTACGGGCTGACGGCCTACGGGCTGGCCTCGCGGCTGGGCATCGAGCCCAAGGAAGCACAACAGTACATTGACGCCTACTTCCGCCGTTACGCCGGCGTCAAGGCTTTCCGCGAAGACCTGCTCAAGGAGGTGCGGCAGACCAGCGTGGCGCGCACGCTCTTCGGCAGCA
>CAYTXK010000269.1:0-3366 GCA_964441645.1 uncultured Acidobacteriota bacterium | reverse complement strand
ACTCAACTGACGCTTTTCCTGCCCGCGCGTTTGGAAGGGGAGGGCAGCGAGGTGGCGGTGCGGCCCGTGGCCTATCAGGGCTCCGGCGACGTGGTGGCGGTGGCGCGGGCCAATTGCTTCTTGGTCGTTCCTTCTAATGTCCAGCATCTGGAGGCGGGCGCCTGGGTGGATGTTCTCCCGCGGCGCGGATAGACTTCTACGATGTCCAAACGGTTGAGCCATTACGGTAGCGCCGGAAGAGCCCGCATGGTGGACGTCAGCGCCAAGCCCGCGAGTGTGCGCGAAGCGCGGGCGCACGCCTTCGTCAAAATGAAACCGGCGGTCGTCCGCCGGGTGCGCGCCCTCGAGACTCCCAAAGGTAACCCGCTCGAAATCGCCCGGATCGCCGGCATCGCTGCCGCCAAGCGCACCGCCGAGCTCATTCCCCTCTGCCATCCGTTGGCCCTCACTCATATTGAAGTGGCTGCCGAGTTGTGCCAGAATGGCGTCCGCGTCACCTCCACTGTCCGTTCTACGGGGCCCACCGGCGTAGAGATGGAGGCGTTGACCGCGGTCACGGTCGGGGCGCTGACCGTTTATGACATGTGCAAGGCGCTGGACCGCAGCATGGAGCTGCAAGACGTCTACCTGCTCGAGAAGACGGGGGGCAAAAGCGGTCCCTATCGGCGCCGGCGCACAGCGAAGCGGAGGGCTCGGGCGTAGCCATGGCGAGCAAGACGGCGGTCAAAATCCTGGTCGTGGAAGATAACCCGGCGGTGCTGGAACTGCTCCGCAAAGGTATCGAGCCTTTTGCCCAGGTGGTTACGGCCGGCGATGGCGCCGACGGCTTCCTCAAGGCCCTCGAGGAAAAACCCGACCTGATCGTCTCCGACTATCAAATGCCCGGCCTCAACGGCTGCCAGTTGTACGAAAGGTTGCGGGCCCGCGAGGAAACCAAGAAGGTTCTCTTCATTTTCATCGCTTCCAAGTCCGACATCGAAGAAAAACTCCGCCAACATATGGACGGGGTTGAGGATTACATCCCCAAGCCCTTCTTTCTGCGCGAGCTGGTCGGCCGGGCGAAGAAAGTGGCCGACCGTCTGCACCTGGAGAAGCTCCAGACCGTCGCGCGCCGCCCGGGCGTCATCGAAGGCCGCCTGGAAGAGATGAACGTCATTGACCTCTTTCAGTCGCTCGAAATGGGCCAGAAGTCCTGCGTGCTCACCCTCAGCCGCGCCGCGGAAAAATGCCAGATTTTTCTGGAGAACGGCCAGGTCTACGACGCCGTCCTGGGAAACGTCACCGGCGATGACGCCGTCTACAAAGTCGTCGAATGGAATGACGGCACCTTCGAGATTGATTTCAGCGGCAAGTCGCCCCAGCGCCGCACCACCCGTTCCACTCAGGGCTTGCTGATGGAAGCGCTGCGCATTGTGGACGAGGCCCGCCGCGACCAGGTGCAAAGCTGATGGCCTCCCCCTACCGCGCCGCCCTTGTTACCGTCAGCGATTCCGTCGCCCAGGGCACTCGCCAGGACGTCTCCGGCGCCGTCGTCGCCCGCCTGCTGCAAGAAGCCGGCTGGACGGTGCGCTCCACCGAAGTGCTCCCCGACGACTTTACCTTGCTGCGCGAGCGCTTGAGCGCTCTGACCTCCGACGTGGACGTGGACGCTGTCTTCACCACCGGCGGAACCGGCGTCGGCCCCCGCGACCGCACCCCCGAAGCCACCACCGCCGTGATGGAGCGCTCACTCCCCGGCCTGGCCGAATTGATGCGGCGCGAAGGCGTGAAGAAAACTCCGCTGGCCGCCTTGTCGCGCGCCGTCGTCGGCGTGAAAGGAAAAACGGTGCTCGTCAATCTACCTGGCGCGCCCGAGGGGGCCGAAGACTCCCTGCGCGCCGTTCTTCCGCTCTTGCCGCACGTCGTCGGTTTGCTGCGGGGCGAAGCGGTGCATTCGCCGGCCGCGGCGCCGCCCGCGGCGCCTGCCGAACCCGCGGCCGAAAGCCCCGCCGAGGCCGCCGAACCCTCAGTTTCGGGGACCGAGTTGCCCGCCGACGCCGCGCCAGCCGCCGAAGAACCGCTTGGCAACAATGAGCCCGTTTGATAGCGTGAGGGGCGTCTAAGCATGCCGGAAAATTACCTCCCCATCTTGATGTTTGCCGGGCTGGCCTTCCTTTTTCCGGCCGTCACCCTCTGGATTGCCCGCTTCCTGCGGCCCGAGGCGCGCAATGTCGGCTCGCGGCTCGAGCCCTACGAGTGCGGCATCAAGCCCGAGGGCGACGCCCGCGGCCGCTTCGGCGTGCGCTTCTATGTGATTGCCATTCTCTTCGTCATCTTCGACGTGGAAGTGGTTTTCCTTTTTCCCTGGGCGGTTCAGTACCGGGCGCTGGGCCTGTTTGGCTTGATTGAAATGGTGGTTTTCCTGGGCATCCTCATCGTCGGCTACATCTGGCTCTACAAGAAAGGCGCTTTGGAGTGGATTTAGTCGCGGGACCTGAGCCGTTGGACCGGGTCCGCGCGCGAGGATAGGCACGTGGGAGACGAAGAGAAAAAAGACGCGCCGCCTCCAGCGGGCCAGCCCGTGGCTGCCAAGCCCGCCGTCCCCGCAGCCAAGCCGGCGGCGGCCGCCAAGGCCAAGCCGCCCGCCCCCGAGCCGCTCGACAACGAGCTCGTTCGTCGCCTGCGCGCCCGCTTTGGCGACGCCATCGGCGCCGCCACCCTCGACCGCCAGCAGGCCATCGTCGTCGTCTCTCCCGTACGCTTGCTCGAGGTCGGCCGCTATTTGCGCGACGAGGAAAAATTCAACTTCCTCACCGACTTGACCGCTCTCGATCACTACGACCGCCAGCCGCGCTTTGAGGTAGTTCTCAACCTGTACTCCTTTACGCGCAATGAGCGCCTGCGCCTGAAGGTGCCGACCGACGGCGCCTGTCCCTCGGTCGTCGGCCTTTGGGGCGTGGCCAACTGGCTGGAGCGGGAGTGCTTCGACATGTTCGGCATCGTCTTTGAAGGGCACCCGGATTTGAAGCGCATCCTCCTGCCCGACGAGTGGCGCGGCCACCCCCTCCGCAAGGATTATGACATCCTCCAACAGGACACCGAGTGGGTGAAAGAAAACCTGGGCATCGAGAGCGGCCAGTAACTATGCCGATAGAGAAAACACCCGGCGTTAGCACCACGGTTCTGGGGGCCGATGAAATCATTCTCAACATGGGCCCGCAGCACCCCTCCACCCACGGCGTGCTGCGCGTCAAGCTCAAGCTCGACGGCGAAAAGGTCATTGCCTCCGAGTGCGTCATCGGCTATCTGCACCGCGGCGTGGAAAAAATCGGCGAAAACCGGCCTTACACCCAGTTTGCTCCTTACGTGGACCGCACCGACTACGTG
>CAYTXK010000268.1:0-3412 GCA_964441645.1 uncultured Acidobacteriota bacterium | reverse complement strand
TCCCTCCGCCATTGCCCCTTACCGGCTCTCTCCTTAGCCTCGTCGCCATGGGAACCACAGACCGAACCAAGACGAAAAGGAGAACAGTCATGACATCCGTACTTAGGTTCATGCCGGTCAAGTCCTGGGTCGCCCGTGTGCAGCGTGCCTCGCATCCCCCCGCGCCCTCAACGGCGGTTCGCGCGGAGGAACTCCCCCCCGCCACCATTCTGCACGTCTACGGACGGCTGGCAATCGAGCAGGTTGCAGTCTTCAACGACTACATTGAAGAAGCCATCCGCGACGACGTTCCGCGCCTGGTAGTCAACCTCGCCGCCTGCCCCTTCATCGACAGCGCCGGCATTGCCGCCCTCGTAACCGCTCACGGCCGCGCCCGCAATGCGAGCAGAAAGTTGATTCTGGTTTGCCTGGCCCCCCAGGTCGTCATGGCGCTGCAGATGGCCTCGCTGCTGAAGGCTTTCTGCGTCTGCTCCACGATGGAAGAGGCGCTATCAGTGTCGCCCGATCCGCGCCCGGGCTTCACCAGAAGTTGAAAATGTTCTGGCGGGGACGGAGAATGAGCCAACGTCCCGCCCGGAGGGCACCATGAATCTCGCAAAGGCAAGAATCCTTACTGTTTGGCTGGCCGCCTGCGCAACAAGGCTCTTGGCTTCCGCTGATTTGTGCCAAACGCGCGCCGGTGCCCGCGGGCAATCTCAAACCTGGCGCTCATCCATGCAATTCCCCGCAGGTGGCGCCGCCCGAGCACACCCCTACCTCTCTTTTTCTCTTCTCATTTGTCTTTTCTGATTTCTAGCTAGTCGTCGTCCCCGGCAGGGCGCTCCGCCGGATGCAGCCACCCTGCCAGGCGCGTCGCCACCGCCGCGCGGGCGTCGAGCATCAAGCTGAATAGAGCGGGGATCAGGAACAGTGTGAAAACTGTGGAGACCAGCAAGCCACCCACCAGCACAGCTCCCAGACCCCGGTACAGCTCCGAGCCGGCCCCGGGAGCGAGCACGAGCGGCAGCATCCCGAATACCGCCACCCCGACGGTCATGAAAATCGGCCGAATGCGGTTCGAGACCGCTTCACGGATGGCGTCGCGCGGCGCCATGGCGTCTTCACTCATATGGATCAGCGACTGATGCACGATGAGGATGGCATTATTGACCACTGTGCCCACGAGGATGATGAACCCCAGCATAGTGACCACGTCCAGCGCTTGGTAGGTGAAGAGATTCACCATCCACAGTCCGAGAAAGCCTCCGAGAGCTCCCAGGGGCACGCTAAACATGATGACAAACGGATAGAGAAAACTCTCATACAGCGCTGCCATCAGCAGATAGATAATCAGCGAAGCCAGAAGAAAGTTGAAGCGTAGCGCTCGGCCCGTCTGCACCAGCTTGTCAGCCGTGCCGCTTAGTGCAGCGCGGTACAGCCCGCCCAGTTTTTTCTCCTCTGTCATTGGACGCATGATTTCGGAGCGGACTTTGTCCATCGCCGCTTCCAGCGCCATGGTCTCGGCCGGAGTCACCTGGATGATGATGGCCCGCTGCCGCTCGCTGTGGTTGATCGTCTGCGGGCCGCTCACCTGTTCGATCTTCGCCACCGAACCCAGCGTCACCAGCCGGCCCTCCGGCGTGGCGATGGGCATCTGCTCCAGCAGGTGCGTGCGGTGCGCGAAGCTCTCCCCCGACTTCACTACCAGGTCGATCTCCTTGCCCTGATACTGGTAGTCGCTGGCCTTGGCCCCGTCCACCAGGGCATGCACCGTAAAACCCAGATCGCGGTTCGTCACCCCCAGCTCCGCCGCCCGCCGGCGGTGCGTGCGCAACTGCACCTCAGGGTTGCCGAAATCAAGGCTCGGAATGGGCCGCGCCTGTGAGTCCGGAAGCACCTGCATCACCTTGCCGAACACTTCTCCGCCCAGTTCGATCAGCCGCTCCAGTTCCGGCCCCCTCAGCTCAATGTCAATGTTCCGCCCCTCGCCCCGCCCGCGCTGGAAGATGCTGGCCTGCTGCGCCACCACGATGGCGCCCGGGATGTCCCGCCCTGCGGCCTGGATAACCGGTATCAGCTCTTTCGCCCGCAACGGGTCGTTCGCCCTCGCTCCCATGAAAGCGAAGTCGCGTAGCGCCACGAAAAAGAAGTTCCGGATTCCGCCCCCCGGCTCCTTCTCCGCTTCTTCCGAGTCCGGCTCCACCGACCAGTGCGGCTCCAGCGCCTTGGCGAAAGTCGGCTGGAAGGACGCCACCTCGTCCAGGTTCAACGCCGGCGGCGGCAAAATGATCCCGAAGACGAAGTTGTTGTTGCCCAACGGCAAATACTCCGTCTTTGGTAGCAGGGAGTAGCTCAGGCCCACGGAGGCGACTGTAAGACCGACCACGACCGCCAACGCCCGGGGTCGGGAGCCGGTGATCCAATGCACGCTGTCACCCACCCAATCGGTAAAACGCCCGGCCAGGGCGGCGCTGCCCCAGAGATTGTGGAACCCGCGGCGGTCAGGGGCGTGCTCGGCAGCGTGCAGGATCTTGGCCGACAGGCTGGGGATGACCGTGAAGGAAACCACCAGGCTCAGGGCGGAGACACACGCAATGGCGACGGCGATATCCCCAAACAACTGCCCGGCCTCTTCCTTCATGAAGATCACCGGGATGAACACCGCCACGGTGGTGACGTTGCTGGCCAGAATCGCGCCCCAGACCTCCTGCGCGCCGTCGTAAGCAGCCGTAAGGCGCGCCTTGCCCATCTGTCGGTGCCGGTAGATGTTTTCCAGCACAACGATGGAATTGTCTACCGCCAACCCGGAGGCAAAGGCGAGCCCGGCCAGACTGACGACGTTCAGGGTGCGCCCGAACAAATCCATCAGCAGGAAGCTGCCGATGACCCCCAGAGGAATGCAGAGGGCCACGACGAACGTGGAGGTGGCGCTGCGCAGAAAAAGGAGCAAGACAATTACGGCAAGCAAGCCGCCGACGTAGATGTTTTCAACCAATAGATCGAGGGCGCTGTGAATGTAGACCGTCTCGTCGTACACCTGCGAGAGCAAAAGCCCGCGGGGGGCCAACAGCTCCTTGTTTAGCGTCTCGACCCTCGCCGCCAGCGCTTCCATGATCACGAGCACATTCGAGCCCGGCTCTTTGACGGCATTCATCGCCATCACTTGCTGGTTCTTCTGGTACACCCGCGCCAGTTCCTTGCGGTACCCCAGCTCCGCCCGCGCCACGTCGCGCAGGTAGATGGGCACGCCGTTGCGCACGGCGATGACGATGGCTTCGATCTCTTCCGGCGAGCCGTACTCGCCCACCGTGCGCACCAGGTAGCGGCGCTTGCCTTCGTCAAAGTCCCCGCCGCTGTAGTTGCGGTTCTCGCGCTCCAGCGCCGCGCCCAGCTGGTTCAGGGTCACGCGCCGCGCCGCCAGTTGCGCCGGGTC
>CAYTXK010000267.1:0-3455 GCA_964441645.1 uncultured Acidobacteriota bacterium | reverse complement strand
CTCGGGGCGCACTAACCCGATGCGTTCCCAATAGGCAAGTTGATTGTTGGTGATTTCGAGGATGCCCAGAACTTCACGCCGCGTGAAGTAGTCCATCAACCGTCCAGGCGGCTAGTACCGTTCCAACTTTTCTTGACCACTGCGGCGCCGAGCTTACCTCGAAAAAGTTGGAACGGCACTAATGCGAAGATTTCCTGGCGACCTTCCTCTCGGCTGTGGCGGCAGGAAGACGGGCGGGCGGCTTCTTGGGCGCCGCCTGCCGCTCCGCCAGGCTCTTCTTCAACGCTTCCATAAGATCAATCACCGGCGCGAGCTGCTGCTGCGGAGGAGTGGCTACCTGCCGGCCCTGAAGCTTATCCTCAATTAGAGCCTTGATCCGCCCCTGGTATTCGTCGTGGAATTTCTTAGGCTGGAACTCCCCCGCCAGGCTCTCCACCAGTTGCTGGGCCAGCTTGACCTCCTGCTCCTTGACTTCAATGCCGTCGCTTTGCCCGTATTCCGCTACCTGGCGGATTTCGTTCTCATAGTACATGGTGTGCAGGGTCAGGCCGTTCGACCGCGGGCGCACGATGACCGTGTACTCGCGCTGGTGCATCCACAGCTTGGCGATGGCCGCGTAGCCCGACCCTTCCATCGTCTTCACCAGCAACTGGTAGGCCTTGCGCCCCGCTTCCTCCGGCACCATGAAATACGAAGCGTCGAAGTACAGCGGATCAATCGAGTCGAGGTGCACGAATTCCAGGATCTCCATGGCGCGCGCCGAGGGCGGCGCCACCTTCGCCAGCTCTTCATCCTCCACCAGCACGTACTGCTCTTTCTCGTGTTCGTACCCTTTGACGATCTCCGACCGCTCCACCATCCGCTGGCAGGTGGGACAATAGAGCGGCTGCTTCAGCCGCGAGTGGCACTCTTTGTGGAGCTGGTTGAAACTGAGGCGCTCCCCGCGCGCCGCCGAAAACAAATGAATAGGAATAGAAATCAGACCGAACGTCAGATGCCCCTTCCACACCGTGGCTGCCACAGTAACACTCCCCTGCATTAATCTCGGCCGGCCTCTGCTCTGCCGCCCGGAGACTTCATCCCCAAACTAGCTCAGGGTACAGAAAAAGTGGCAGGAAATGCAAGTTTTCGCCGCTTTTTCTCGGCCCGCCGCAGGGTAGAATCACCCCGTGAGCAAGCTCGAACCATATCGCGCCAAGCGCCGCTTCGACGTAACGCCGGAGCCGTCGGGGAAAGAGGCCGCCGCTCGCGGCAACCTCTTTGTGGTGCAGAAGCACGCCGCTCGCCGGCTGCACTACGATTTTCGCCTCACCATTGACGGCGTGCTCAAGTCCTGGGCTGTCCCCAAAGGGCCGTCGCTCAACCCGGCCGACAAGCGCCTGGCGGTGCAAACCGAAGATCACCCCCTCGAGTACGGCGACTTCGAAGGAGTCATCCCCGAAGGACAGTACGGCGCCGGCACGGTGATGGTGTGGGACCAGGGAAGCTTCGAGATGGTCGGCGAGGCCTCGGCCAGCGAGCAGCTGCGCCGCGGCGAGTTGAAGTTCGCGTTGCACGGACAAAAGCTGCGCGGCGGCTTTGTGCTCGTCAAACTCCGTCAGAGCGCAAAAGGCAACGAGTGGCTGCTCATCAAACACCGCGACCCGGCGGCCGACGGCCACTGGAACATTGATAGCCACGATGGCTCCGCCCTGACCGGCCGCCTGCTCGACGAGATTGCCGAAGGGCTCCCCGCCGCCCACCGGCTCACGCCCGCCGAACTCGAGGGCGCGCGAAAAGCTCCTCTGCCCCAGCGCCTGCCGCCCATGCTGGCCACCCTGGCGGAAAAGCCCTTCTCCCATCCGGACTGGCTCTTTGAGGTCAAGTGGGACGGAGTGCGCGTTCTGGCCCGCCTCAAAGCGGGCGCGCTCGAGTTGCGCTCGCGCACCGGCCGGGTTGTCACCGAACAGTATCCCGAGCTTAGGATGCTGCCGGACTGTCTGCAGGCCCGCGAAGCCCTGCTGGATGGCGAGGTGGTCGTGCTCGGCCCCGACGGCCGCAGCGATTTTGAGCGCCTCCAGGAGCGGATGAATGTCAGCCGCCCCACCGCTGCCCTGCTCCGCCACGCGCCCATAACCTACTTTGTTTTCGACCTTCTCTATTGCGACGGTTATGACCTTACCGGCGTGCCGCTCAACGACCGCAAGCGGCTGCTGCGCACCCTCCTGCGCTGGGACGATACGGTTCGCTACTCCGACCACCAGGAAGAGCACGGGCGGGAACTTTTCGAGCTGGCCCGTGAGCAGGGCCTGGAGGGAATCGTCGCCAAGCACGCCCGCAGCCTTTACAAAACGGGCCGCAGCCCTTACTGGCTGAAATTCAAAGTCCGGCAGGAGCTCGACGCTGTCGTCGCGGGATGGACCGAGCCGCGCGGAAGCCGCGAATACTTTGGCGCCCTGCTCGTCGGCCTCTATGACGGCAAGACTCTTCGCTTCAGGGGCGGGGTCGGCAGCGGCTTCACGCAGAAAACTCAGAAGGAGATTCACGCCCAGCTCAAGAAGCTCGAAACGCGCCGCTGCCCTTTCGATACTGTGCCGGAGACCAAGGAAAAAGCCTACTGGGTCGAGCCTTCGCTGGTGGCCCGCGTCGAGTACGGCGGCATCACTCAGGAGCGCCGCCTGCGCCAGCCCGTGTTCCTCGGCCTGCGCCGTGACCTTGACCCCAAAGACTGCCGCGCCGAGCTGGCCACCGCACCCTCAGCTTCCCCCCCGGTAGTCACGGCCCCCGCCATTGCCGAGCGTGTCCTGCGGAAGAAAACCGACATCGAGCGCGAGCTGCTCTCCGGCAAGGCCGACAACGTCGCCCTGGAGCTCGATGGCAAACGAGTCCGCCTCTCCAACCTCAATAAGGTCTACTTCCCCGAATCCGGCTACACCAAGCGCCACCTGCTCGCCTACTACTACCACATGGCCGGCCGCGTGCTTCCTTTCCTCCGCCAGCGCCCACTGGTGCTGCGCCGCTATCCGGGCGGCATCACGGGAGAATCCTTCTTCCAAAAAGAAGCCGGCGAGACCGTGCCCGAATGGATGGAGACGGTCGGCGTCTATTCCGAGGAGCGCCGGCAGGAAATCCGCTACTTCCTCGCCAACGATGTGGCGGCCCTGCTCTATCTGACCAACCTCGGCTGCATTGACCACAACCCCTGGTCCGGCCGCACCGACGACCTCGAGCACCCGGATTACTTCTTTTTCGATCTCGACCCCGCCGAGGGTACCCGCTACGCCACTGTGGTGCGCGTCGCGCGGGCCCTTCACGAAAAGCTTGAGGCCGCCGGGGTGAGGCATTTCCTGAAAACGTCTGGCGCTACGGGAATGCACATCTATATCCCGCTGGAGCGCCGCTACACCTACGAACAAGTGCGCAACTTCGGCCAGATCGTCGCCCGCCTGGTGGCCGCTAACCACCCCGACTGGGTG
>CAYTXK010000266.1:0-3455 GCA_964441645.1 uncultured Acidobacteriota bacterium | reverse complement strand
AAATCTCTTGGGTGCGTGGCCGACAAAATCAAATGGGTAACAAGTCACTAGAGTCAGAATGGCGTCATCGGAGCCGTCCAACACTTCAATGTCCTCAGGCTCGACCACTTTGGTAGCGACCACGCGATAGCGGTAGGATCCGTTTAACGTCGTCAAGGTGATTTCATGATCCTTACGGATATGGCGCAGCGCTCTGAAAAACGTATCCCGGTGTCCTGCGATGGCAACGTTCCCTTGCTCACCCGGCAGCGCCGTGCCCGAAATGTGCCCGACCGCCCGTCGCAAAGTCAGGTTGTCGGTCCCTTCCAGGATCATCGCTGCCAAGCCGATTTCGCCTATCTCGATTCGCCCCACCGGAGAGCCTCGCGGGCCAGCAATGCCAGGACTCTCAGCTCTTGCGAGTTTTGCTTCCCCCCGTGCTGGAGGAAAAGGCAACGGCAGGTACCCACCGCTGCCGCTCGACAACCTTGAAGCCTTCAATGCTTGTTCAAATCGCCAGGTGTGATAGGCCTGAAAGAGCTCCGCATCGAGCAGCACAAAGGCGCAGTAACTCAGCGTTAGGATGCCGATGATGAAAAAGAGGTATTGGCTCCAACGGAGAAGCCCGTTGGTTCGCGTGGGATGAATCGTCTGCCCTTTCATTCTGAGCTTCATTGTGGGTTGGTTGCCGGCAAGGGTTGAGGTTTCAAGAGGGCGTAGTAACCGGCGCGGGTGCGGACCAACAAGCCTCCACGACCCGGCGCCCCGGCCTTCACTTCTATGGCCCGATAGGTCCCGTCTTGCTTTCTGTTCGTAGGTATG
Organism: uncultured Acidobacteriota bacterium; assembly: GCA_964441645.1. Lineage (GTDB taxonomy): Bacteria > Acidobacteriota > Terriglobia > Acidiferrales > 2-02-FULL-67-57 > CAYTXK01. Next base: position 2,654 of record CAYTXK010000266.1, on the reverse strand, counting down.
TAGGCGAGGGTGTACTGGTTACGAATGTCACGAGCGATCCGTTCGCAAATAGGGACAACATCCTTTACTGACCACGGCAAGTAAGCCTCGCCACCCGTGGCCCCGGCAAGCCGCTTGAGCACGCCGGGGTTCCGGTCGGGATCGCCCTCCTCAAAGAGACCCATGGTATAGATAATGGTGTCGGACTGCTCCGCCATGGTCATGATCTCGGCCAAACTTAGCTTGCTGGCGTTGTCGGCCCCATCGCTAATCACGATCAGCACCTTCTTGTCCTGTTTACCCTTCTTCAGGTGCTCGAGCCCAGCAGCAACAGCGTCATAGAGCGCCGTCATGCCGTCCGCGGCTGTCCTGGACAGGACAACTTCCAATTGCGCCACATTGTCCGTGAACGGCGTGTTTTCTGGCAGGCCAAACGAAACATTCTCGTTGAAATTAACCAAGAAAATCTGATCGTACGGGTTGCTGGAACGGGCAAATGCCAGGGCCGCAGCAATCACTTCACCGCGCTTCGGTATCATGCTCCCGCTGTTGTCGATAACCAAGCCGACCGTGACCGGGATATCTTCGTGGCTGAAAGAGTGAATCTCTTGGAGAACTCCGTCCTCATAAACCTGAAAGTCTTCTTTGCCGAGTCCCGAAACAAGAGTCCGTCTGCGATGTTTCTGCACGGTTGCGTGCAAGACCACCAGGTCAACGTTGACCCTGATCGTCCCTTCGTCATCCTGGCGGGGTTGCGACGGCTCGTGTTCTGGAGGCTGGGCGGCCCCTGGCAGAGCAATCAAAAGAAGAAGCGTGACCAGACATCGTTTTATGAAGCGTTTCATGAAGCGGCCGAAAGATTCCGCGGCCCGCACAACGGCCTCCTCTGGCGTGCCTGATCCCAAGGTTGACTGCTTTCTCATCGGTCTAGGCCTTGACGGGATCTCAGCGGTAACCCAAGAGTTCACCCGGGTGGTGGCGACCCCTCCCGCCCGTAAAGGCGGGCAGGCAGGTCATACTCACCTGCCCGCCCAAAGTCCAGCTCCCTTCACAACCCGGATGCCGGGTCGGCTTGCTGCAGGGTCAAGAAACTGGCACCCTGCCCCAAGCGCCCGCGGCAAGCACACACGACTCCTAGCTCAAGCAGATTCGCTTCAGCTTCGGAAGAGCCAAGAGAGCAAAGCCTACGCCCAGCGACAACAGCCCCATCAACGCCAAAAGCGGCAAGGGGCTGGCCGTTTTGGGCAAGCTCGCTGTCTCTACAGGCGGGGCCTCAACGACCTCAGCTACTGCAACCTCTTCTCCCTTCGGTGTAACAGCCACGATAGGCGCCTGCTTGAAAGCCTCTATAGGCGCTGTGGGTGCCAGTTCGACGGGGGTCGCGAGAACGGGCTCGTTGGCTATCTTAGCCAACTCAAGAGCCCTCTTCTTTGGATATACAAATTCCTCGCCCCAATTCCGCTCCGGATAGAACCAGGACCTGATAGCTTGAGGCTCGCCGGCCGCCCTCTCCTTAAACGTCATTACCGTTTTGCCGGTCGGCCGCATGCGGTAATTCGGTATGGCGAGGATGGTGGTGTATAGATGTGTTTCGTCTTCGCTGAAAATCTGGACGATGTGCCGGTCGGCAGTCGAATCCAGAATCTTGAAAACATACGTGCCCGCCGGCAGGATCTGGGCACCCACACCCGGAACTTCGACCGGCGCGCTGAACGTCACAGTAGTTTTCCTGTCCCACGCATCGGCCTGGGCGTTGGATGCAAACGCTAGGGCCACAAGGGAAAGGGAAAACAGTAACGCCAGCACTGTGAATCGATTCACTTTCTTCATTGGAGTAACCTCTCTCTTTCTCGGGGCGTTCTTTTCTGCCCCACCACACCAGGATCGCAGTTCGCCTCCCACCAGATTCTGGCTGACAGCTTGAGGCTCAATTCTTATACCGTTGGTGTAGCTGGGGCGTCAGTTCAGTATTGCTCGCGGGACGGTTCAAAATTGCACACGCCAGTCAAAGGAGCGGTATTACAGCGCCATGGGAGAACGCCAGCCGGGGGGGAGAGCTTCCAACGGCATACTGCGCGACGAATGCTTGAATGAGAACTCGTTTTTTGGGGCTTGGGCCAATGCACAACTACAACTCGAGGTCTGGAGACGGAACCCTGATCGCGCCAGAGGAGGACCCGAAGCGCCAAAAAGTGGGGCCTTGGCCATGATTCCGCAGGTCAGGCCTCAGGTCTACAGGGTTAGCGGTTACTCGGGTTTAGTCGCGAAAACTGCCATCACCCAACCGAAGGTTTCGTTCACCTACCCAACACGGATCCGGGAGAGAGAACTAAGAACGCCAAAAACCTTCAGGAGCCACAGGACCACGGCAATGATCACAACAGCATTCAAGATGCCCTTAATGGTTCTAGCCATCGGTATGAAGCTGTTGATCAGCCAGAGGATGACACCAACCACGATCAGGACCACAATTACATTAACGATAGGCATGAGCTGTTGACCTCCCTGTTTTCCTGCTGGCAGACGCCTCTGACCTGCCCGAGGTGCTGCACTTTCTGCTGCCTTTCCCAGAAGGAAGGAGGGGGCCACCCCGCCTGATTCAGTTCGGCGGTTGCCGATCTTAGCGGCTGGCCCCCCGGGGCGTTGAAGGAAGGCAGTCACAGTATCACCTTGGT
>CAYTXK010000265.1:0-3476 GCA_964441645.1 uncultured Acidobacteriota bacterium | reverse complement strand
CCATCACCTTGGAGCCGCTCGCTTTGAATTTCAACTAAGGGTAGCACTCACCCCCGGGAAGACCGTGCTTGAGCGAGTAGAAGTCGCGCTGCAGGCTAAACCTGTAGTTCAAGACTTGCATCACCGCCCCGCCAAGATGTTCCGACACGTTGTACACGCCGTCCCGATAGGGGCGCGGGCCCAGCAGCTTTGCTGCGGGGGTCTTGATCTCGACCAGAGCCGCGTTGCTCGTGAAATAATTGCGTACGAGAAAGTCCACGATATTGCCGCCCGTGTTGAGGACTGACTTTCCGCCGACGTACGCCTTCCCTTTGACGACCATCGTTGGCCAAGAGAAAACTTGTTCCAGAACGAACGAATGCTCTATCAAAGTCTGCTGCCAAAATTCCTCGTCGGCATTGCTGGCGTTGGCATCCCATGTTTCCAGCGCCTGCTTGAGGCGCTTGACGTTCACGGCGACGTTGAGACTGTTCAGTGCGGCAGGTCCCAGAGAGACCAGACGTGGAATGAGAGATGCTGGATCGTCCAACTCTGCGGCCCAAGACAGGAGATTCGAGAGAAGCTCTTCACCCACTGCCCGGTTAGCAGAGAGATACGTCCGTACTTCGTGTCGCGGAAGCGCTGCGAGGCTGGCCACGGCTGAGTCGACGGGTACAAACTCAGTCACGCCTAACGGGATGCCCTGTTTGGCGTGGAGCCTGTAGAGCGCCGCGATTTCTCGAAAAAGGCTGAGCAACTCCGCAGCATGAAGCTCGAGCTTGAATCCCTCTCCCTTCTTCAGTCCGGAGAGAGGAATCGTGGCGGCGTCCTCCCAGAGGTCTTTGGTGCCTTTGCGCTGGTAGACAAAGGTACCACGTACGGCAGCCGCCGTGTCGTTCGGGTTCTCGACGAGTTCCGGCCTGAAGATTAGCCGGGCGGTCGTTCCCTGTCGGAGAACGACGTCAGAGCAGGTAGCCGACGTACGCGAGGTGGATGTAATGATTCTGTTGTCCATTCAAACGCCCCGGTCGTCTGACGCCCAACCTCAGCCGCCGGCCCAGTTCTCGAGTTCGGCGGAGGCAAACGGGACACGGAGGCAAACGCGGAGGCAAACGCCGGAGGCAAACGGGACAGGTCCGTTATTGTGGCGATTGAAGCCGCCATCGCTGCCCGTAATTGGACCAGTCCCGTTTTCATCCCCTGGCTGGGGCTGAGTCCGCAAAGCCCCGGCCGTGGCATCGAAGACTCTGCCACAGCCACCCGCCCGTTCAAACAAAAGAACCTCTCTGCAACGCTGCTGCTGGGTCATACCACGCCGCGTTGATGAAAGCCTGAATCTTCTCGACGAACTTCCAAATGACCTCAGCGTCGATGGGACAATTCTCGTGCTGCCTGCGAACCTCGGCCAGCAGCGAGCGTTTCTCGAAAGGCAATCGCTTCGCGTGGCGGAGCAGGAAGACGTTATCAATGGCCGTAAGCCGACAGTCCTCCGGCTCCATGTCGAGATACTCGTTGAGGATGTAGTATTGCGAATATGGGCAGCCCTGTTTGAGGCGCGAGGCTGTGCCTGCGGCCTCTTGAAACATCGTTTTGTCCAGATTCACTTTGGTCTCTGCCGCCAAGACGGCCAGTGAGAGCGAACCCGTTGCCGTCTTGTCAGCGGCGAAGGCTGGGTCCGGCGAAAAGCGGAAGTGAATCTCTTTCCCGATGATGAAATCTTGGTCCTTAACCTTGAGCGCGACTACCGGAGCATCGTTCAGGGCCCGCAGCGCGGGCGGTGCGAACGAGAGCGACATGAAAGCTGTGTTCGGCCCGACGGTAAGCGGAAAGTCAGGCAAGCCTGTCAGAATAGTCGGCTGGACGAGGTCGATGAGGAATTCTTCCAGCACCGAGTTGTCGAGTTTGAGTTGTCCCTTCTGACGCTTGATGAAGGCGGAGCCGCGCGCGGCAATCAACTCGACCTCCAGAACGTCTTTGTATTCGTTCAACCCCCGCGTCATCGCGAGGACACGCGGTTTGCCCGTGTCACCCGGGGCGGGCAGCGCGGCTTTCCAAGCGCGGTATCGCTCTCTTGCTTCCTCAAGCAGGCGGACGTCTTCCCGCTCGCACTTCGGGTTCCGAATAGCCGCTTCGAGTTTGTCGAGGTGAGGTGCGTTGGGCATGGTCAGAGTTGCGGGTTCCAAGTGAAGACGGGAGATGCCTGGATTTCATCCGAGCGGGCTGCCGCATCGCGGAGGTCGTCTTGGATTTCGCCGGTTGTCTTGCCGTCCAACTCTTCTAGCATTGCTCTGGCAATCGCCCGTGCCGCTCCGGGCGCGGGTTGCGCGTTGACCCGACGGAACAAAAGAACATCCTCGTAAATGGAAACGCCGAAGCGGTTCGTGAAGCAGCGCGGGAAACTTCCTTCCTGACGGAAGCCGCCAAGACTGGTCGCGATGTCAGCGACCAGCCGCGAATTTGGAATAGCCACGCGCCGCACGTTGGATTCCCGGCCAACAACCAAAACAAGTTGCCCGCGTGCCTTCAGGCTGAGAGCAAAACTTTCCAGACCGGCCTCCATGTCGAGCGCATACTGAATCACCGTCCGAAACCGGTTCCCCCGATTCTTGCGATTCGAGCCAATTTCGCTGGCTGCGACGTGCAGCAGGTCGAAGCCAAGCAGTTCCAGGATGGCCCGGTGGTTTTGGTGGTAGTTGAAGACGTTGATGTAGGGCGGACTCGTCACGATGAGTTCCGCCTCGCCGCGAACGTAGAGATGGACGAGCCGGGCGTCGCAGAGTGAAGCCTCAACTGCCGCCGTGGAATGTGTCAGAGCGAGCAGTTGCCGCTTCACCCGCCCGAGCGCCGTGAAAACCGCTTGTTTGAGATTCGAGAGACGGCAGCCTTCCGCCTCAAACAAGGTGAGCAAGACCAGCAGCGTCTCCGCCTTGCTTTCCGCCAGTGAGAAAACCTCGCGGCCCAAGTCCAGGAGGTTGGAAGCCCGCCCGCGATAATCCTCGACCGGATTGAACAGCGGCAAATCCACGAAATCCGAAGTCGTGGCCCGGAAAACGCGCTCGATTCGATTCGCCAAAGCCAGCCGCGCATCATGGGACAGCTTGGAGAGCATGAAGAACCGCGACATCGCGTAAGCCGCCGGATTGATTTCAAAGCCGTGAGCCGAACGATTCCTTGCCGCGCACTCTTGAAGCACCGTACCGCTGCCGCAGAACGGGTCAACCACCAGTCCCGTACCCTCGTTCGCCTCATCCAGCAGATACTCGACGAACTCCGGCGTGAACTGCCCGCGCCAGCCGAAGATGTTGCTCCGCGTCTTGTTCGCGACGTCCAGTTTTTGGCGGTCGAGGACTTTCATGATGTTTTGGATGAGTACGTCCTGTCCTGGCCCTACCACCACTCGTTCCAAGGCTCCGCCGACAAACTATGACAAACCAGGACAAACCAGGGACAGCCACCGGTTTATTTAACCTCTTTGTCCTGGTTTTGCATCATCGGCA
>CAYTXK010000264.1:0-3500 GCA_964441645.1 uncultured Acidobacteriota bacterium | reverse complement strand
TTGACCAAGCCGGAAGTGACCGGCCTGGTTGTGGTGAGCGCTTTCGCGGGGTTCTATCTGGGCGCAAAGGGTTCGCTCGATTGGTTGCTCCTGTGGCACACGCTGGCCGGGACGACGCTGGTTTCCGCGGGCACGGCTGCTTTCAATCACTACCTGGAGCGAGCAGAGGACGGCCTGATGCGGCGGACTGCCCAGCGGCCGCTGCCGGCGGGGCGATTGGCGCCGCGGTCAGCGTTCTGGTTCGCGGCGGTGCTCTCCGCCGTGGGCGTGATCTATCTTTCTGCTGCTGCCAACCTTCTGGCTGGATTGCTGGCCTTGGCGACCTGGGCCACTTATTTGTTCTTCTACACGCCGCTCAAGAAGCGGACTATCCACTGCACAACGGTGGGCGCGTTTCCGGGGGCGATGCCGCCGCTCATTGGGTGGGCCGCCGCTACTGGCGCCCTTGATCTCAACGCCGCCGTTCTCTACGCCATTTTGTTCTTCTGGCAGTTCCCGCACTTCCTTAGCATCGCGTGGATTTATCGCGAGGACTACGCCCGCGGCGGATTGTTGATGCTGCCGGTTGTTGACCCTGAGGGGCGCGCCACCGGCCGCCAGATGGTGGCGCACTCGGTGTTGTTGCTGGCCGTGAGCCTGCTGCCGACCTATCTCGGTCTGGCGGGGGCGTTTTACTTTTGGGGCGCGTTGGCTTTGGGTGCCGCATTCTTCCTTTGTGCATTGGTGATGGCGCAGGCGCCGTCGACGGCCAACGCCCGGCGATTGCTTCAGGCATCAATCTTTTACCTGCCGCTGCTCTTTGCTTTCCTGATGCTCGACAAGACCTAGGATGTCGTCCTCGCCAGCAATCATTGTTCAAGGCCTGCGTCACCAGTACGGGGCGCGTGCGGCCCTCGATCAAGTGAGCTTCGAAGTTGCCGCCGGGGAAATGTTCGGCCTGTTGGGACCGAATGGCGGCGGCAAGACCACGCTGTTTCGCGTGCTGGCAACTTCACTGGTTCCTACCGGCGGCGAGGCGCGCATCTTCGGCCTCGATGTGGTCGAACGGCCGCTGGCGGTGCGGCGCGAGATTGGCGTGGTATTCCAATCGCCGAGCCTGGACTTGAAGCTGACCGTAACGGAAAACCTCCGGCACCAGGGCCATCTTTACGGCCTGCGCGGGAAAGCGCTGGCGAAACGCGTAGGCGATTTACAGGAGCGGCTCGGATTGATCGACCGCAGCGGTGAGCGGGTGGAGAAACTATCCGGCGGCCTGCGTCGGCGTGTGGAGCTGGCCAAGGGATTGCTGCACCGGCCGCGGCTGCTCTTGCTTGATGAGCCTTCGACGGGCCTCGACGCCGGGGCGCGCCGGGATCTGCGGGCCTATCTGCGCCAGCTTTGCCAGGAGGATGGAGTGACAGTTTTTTTGACCACGCATCTGATGGACGAGGCCGAGAGCTGCGACCGCCTTGGCATCCTGGACCGCGGCCGGCTGGTGGCGCTCGACACTCCCGAGGCGCTGAAAAACAAGATCGGCGGAGACGTGCTGGTGCTGGAATCGGCGGCGCCGGAGCAGTTGCGCGAGCAAATTGTGGCGCGGTTCGGGGGCCCGGTCAGCGTGCTCGACAGCTCCGTCCGGCTCGAACGCCCGCAAGGCCACCGGCTGCTGGCCGAGTTAATGGAAGCTTTTCCCGGGCAGATCCGCGCCGTGACGCTGGCGCAGCCGACGCTGGAGGACGTGTTCGTACACGAGACCGGGCACAGGTTCTGGGATGACAACCGCAAATCCATTGTGGAGTGAGGCGCGACCGATGCGCGAGATCATCGCACTGGCAGTAATCTGCTTGCTGATCGTGGTGGCGTCGCTGGGCATCGTTGCCTGGACGGCGATCTCCGGCTGGCTGTTGACCCTGGACGGGCTCCTGCTGGTCTCCATTTGCCTCATGTTGGCGGCGGTTTTCGGCGCTTGCTTCCTCTGGCTGGCCTACGACGCGGGTTGGTTGAAAAAGTTGAAGAGCCGCCGCACCTCCAGCGCCGCGCCGGAAGCCAAGAAGGACTGACTCTGGCTGGCGCACCTATGACCCGGGAGTCCGACGGCAGCGCTTTCTGGCTGGCGGTAGGGACGCTGTGGTGGCGGGAGTTGGTGCGCTTCTATCGCTACCGCAGCCGGGTGCTGGGCGCATTGGGGACGCCGCTGGTCTTCTGGCTGCTCATCGGCTCCGGCATCGGGCGCTCCTTCGACACGCCGGGCGGTATGGGTTATCTGGAGTTTTTCTTCCCGGGAACGTTGCTGCTCATAGTCCTCTTCACCTCCATCTTCTGCATGATGTCCATCATCGAGGACCGCCGAGAGGGTTTTCTGCGTTCGGTGCTGGTGGCGCCGGTGTCGCGCGCCAGCCTGGTGCTGGGAAAGATTCTTGGCGGGGCGACGCTGGCGGTTGCGCAGGGGTTGGTGTTCACTGCCCTGGCGCCGACGGTCGGAATTTCACTCAGCCTCGAACGGCTGGCAGCCGTGGCCGGGGCGCTGTTCCTGACGGCGTTTGCGCTAGCCGGGCTTGGTTTTCTGCTGGCGTGGCGCATTGATTCCGTGCAGGGTTTCCACGGTGTGGCCAACCTGTTCCTGATCCCGCTGTGGCTGCTCTCCGGCGCGCTCTTCCCGGCGGCTGGAGCGTCGGGCTGGGTTCGGGCCGTGATGGCGCTGAACCCTTTGACCTACTCTGTGTCGCTGCTCCGCCAGGCGCTTTACCTCTCGCCGATGGGGAGCCAGGGCCGTGGGCCGAGCTTTGAGATGAGCTTGAGCGTTACCGTCGGGTTTGCGGTTGTCGCCGGGCTGGCAGCGTATGCTGCAGCGCGACGCCCGACGGCGGGCGACGGGGGCTAGAGGGGACCGGCAAGATGATCCCGCTCTCGCTCTTGCCCGCGGTCAACGCCACACTGAATGCTACGTGCGCCCTGGCGCTGCTGACGGGCTATTTTTTCATTCGCCGCAAGAATGTCGCCGCTCACAGGGCGTGCATGGTGACGGCATTCGGGCTCTCGACACTCTTCCTGGTGTCCTACCTCTACTACCATTTCCATCACGGGGCGACGCGGTTTCCGGGCGAAGGATGGGCGCGCACCATCTACCTGAGCATCTTGATTTCGCACACGGTGCTGGCGGCCGCCATCGTGCCGCTGGTGTTGGTTACGCTGACTCGGGCGTGGAAGGAACAGTTCGACCGCCACGCGCGCATAGCGCGCTGGACGCTGCCTCTGTGGCTTTACGTCTCTGTAACCGGTGTGGTTATCTACTGGATGCTGTACCAGATTCGCTGGTAGATCGGACAAGGAAATTGACCGAGCCCAACGAAACCGCTCCCCCGCCCGCTGCGCCTGCCGCAGTGTCGAGACGGCGCCGCCCGCCGTTTCTGCTGATGTTGTTCCTGGTGGCGATGGTGGTTGTGCCGTTTCTATTCTGGCGCGGGACGTGGTTCGGGCGGACGCTGAGCGAGCAGGAAACCGCGCAGTACCTCTCTGCCGAC
>CAYTXK010000263.1:0-3522 GCA_964441645.1 uncultured Acidobacteriota bacterium | reverse complement strand
CGGCCCAGACCAAGTCGCATAAGCCTAGTAGTACAACTACCAACAAAAGACTGTCAACTCTTTTTTGGCCCCACGGGCGCCCCCTTTCGTGATTGGGTCCGCCTGGCTTGGCTCTTGAAAACCTGGCCCGAGAGTAGTAGGTGTAATACTATGTAGCGGGGGTGCCCCCCTTTTAGGTGTGGCTGCCGTGAAACGCGGATCTTCCTCTACGCCGGCGGCTCCGGCCTCCTCGCACTCTTCCCACGACCGCATTCTGGAGGCGGCCAAGAGCTTGTTCGCCCGGCAAGGCTACGAGAACACCAGCACGGTAGCCATCGCACGGCTGGCGGGTACCAGCGAATCGCAGTTGATGAAGCACTTCGGCAGCAAGGAAGGGCTGCTGGAGGCAATTTTCGGCGCCGGCTGGCAGAAGATGATGCCCCGCTTGCAGGCCTCCGGCCAGGGCCTCAGCTCACCGGCAGAAAAGTTCCATGCTTTTACCCGCGAGATGCTGACCATGTTGGAACGGGACCCGGACCTGAAGCGCCTGCTGCTGCTCGAGGGACGCCGCATCCGCAAAGAAGGGCAGTTGATCATGATGACCCAGGGCTTTCATGATTTTGTCGCGGCCTTGGACGCGGTGATTGGAGAAATGCAGGCGGCGGGACAGCTTCGGCCCGACATTCACCCCGAGGCGGTGCGCTCGGCCCTGATGGGAGCCACCGAGGGTTTGATGCGCGACCAGTTGCTGAAGCGCGAAGCCAACTTCCCGGCCCACTACAGCTCCAAAGAAGTGCGCGAGATCATTGCGCTGCTGGTCAGCGCCTTTACTGCCCGGGGAGGATGATGCGCGGCGGGGGCGGGGTGGCCGCGGCGGCGGGCAATTGCCGTTCGAAAAAAGCCAGGTAGCGACGCGAAAGCGGGCGGCCATTGGTTTCGAGCTGCCCGAGCCGACGGAGAAACACCAGCGCCCGCAGGACATCGCCAGGCCGCAGGCTGGCTCCGAGACGCTGCTGCTGTTCCTGGGAATATTCGGCGAGAAATTGCTTCAGGGCGGCGGCCAGGGCCTGGGCGGCTGGCGCCGAGGGCGTCTGCTCGTAGTAAATCCCTGATTCGAGCGTCTGGTAGCTCTGCGCCAGAGCCTCGAGCGCCGCTAGGACGTCAAGGTCGCGCAGGTCGCTGCGCTCGCGGGCCAGGCGAAGAATGGCCAGACCCAGGCTGGCCAGCAGCGGCTGTTTTTCCTCGACGAACTCCTCTTCGATCTCCACCTTGGGGAACGGCATTTCGGTTGGCCTCTTGGGACGCTCGGCTTCGTAGCGATGCGCCGCTTGGAGGTAGGTGCAGTGCGAGGGACAATCAATGGTCACCTCGCGCTGCTCGCCGCAGCAGGGGGCACAGATGGTCTCGCTCTTGCCGCGACCGGCCCAGCGGCCTGCCCCGCCTGTGGCGGGACCGGCGGCCAGGCCCGGGCAGAAGCGTTTTCCGCGGCGGCGGGCGCAGATGGGGCAGGCGGTCGGCATAACGGAAATAGTAGACGCAAACGGGCAAAGATTGGAAATATCTGGCGGCGGAGGGCGCAGCTCAGTAAGGGCTTTCGGCGTTGAGGGTGGAGGCCAGCCGCTGATAGTACGCCCGCTGGGAACGCTCGAGGTCCTGCCGCACCAGGTTGAGGCCGTAGATGCAGAGCTCGAAACTTTCCGACAGCCGCCGAAACAGCGGCGCTTCCTCCTGGTACTCGAATTGGCCGAAGGAGGAGACGATGGCGTAGGATTCCTTGCCGGCCTTAACGTAATCCACCAGCAGGTCGAGCCGGGGCGTGGGACGGGGGCGGCGCCGGGCGGCCAGCGACTCAGGGAACATGCCGATGAGGAAGAGGGTGTAGTCGCCGACGTGCTTGCGCACGGCGCGCTCGCGCTCGAAGGAGCCCTCGGGGCCTAAGGGGTCGGATTCGAGCAGCATCTCGCCCACATCATCGAGCTTGCGGCCGTGGGCGGTGCGCAACCGGAAGAAGTTATCGACGTGAGTGAAGTCGGTCAGGAGATTGGAGACATAGCCGGAGACGCGCGGGTCGCGTACGCTGACGTCGTTGAAGAAGCGACGCTCGACCAACTCCTTGAAGAAGCGCCGCAGAGGATGGTTGGGCCCGATCCTCATTCTGCTCGCCTCCGATTGTAGTTGGATGCCAGATGGCCCGCAAGCGCCTCCTCACCTTACCTTAGCCAAAATTCCTCTGAGGCGCTCGCCCGCGCTATAATCCGCCCCGATGCCTTTCAGCAGTTACCTGGCGCAACTCAAAGACACCCTTAAGACGGGCCAAGCTACCGAGCCGTCCTACTACCCGGCCCTGAAAGACCTCCTGGAGGCGCTCGAGCCCGGCGTTACGGTTACGCAAAATCCCAAGAAAACCGAGCACGGCTCGCCTGACTTCAGTGTCAAAAGAAAGAAACACGTCCACGCGTTCCCGGTCGGCTGGATCGAAGCCAAGGAGCCGGGTGAGGACCTCGGCAAAATCGAAAAATCCGACCAGCTTAAGCGCTACCTCCACCTGCCCAACCTTGTCTTGACCGACTTCCTCGAATTCCGCTGGTACACCAGCGGCCAGCGCCGCCTCACCGCTCGACTCGCCCGGCTCGATGACGCCAAGCTGAGTCCGGATCCCAAAGGAGAAGTCGCAGTCCGCGATCTACTGCTTGGCTTCCTGGCGCATAGCATTCCGCCCACACGCAACTCCCGCGAGCTGGCCCGCGTGATGGCTCGCCTCGCTCACTTCATTCGCGACGCGACCCTCTATGCCTTCGAGCGCGAACCGGAAGCCGGCAAGCTCCACAACCAGCTCCAAGCCTTCCGCGAGACGCTCATCCCCGACCTTAGCCCCGACCAGTTTGCCGATATGTACGCTCAGACCATTGCTTACGGCTTGTTCGCCGCTGCCTGCCAGCCGCGCCCCGCCACCGAGGCCTTCACCCGCGAAAAGGCAGCCTACCTCATTCCCAAGACCAACCCATTCCTCCGCAAACTCTTCAACGAAATTGCGGGCCCAGAACTTGACCCGACCATTCAGCCCTTTGTGGACGATCTTGTCGCCTTGCTCCGCGAGTCCGACCTGAATAGCATCCTGGCTGACTTCGGCAAACGCGCCGGCAAGGAAGACCCCGTCGTCCACTTCTACGAGGATTTCCTCCAGGCCTACGATCCCAAAGTCCGCGAACTCCGTGGGGTCTATTACACTCCAGAGCCGGTCGTCTCGTACATCGTCCGCTCCATTGACCACCTGCTCAAGACCCGCTTCAACAAACCCGACGGCTTGGCTGATAAGGACGTGCTTATCCTTGACCCCGCCTGCGGCACCGGCACGTTCCTCTACTATGTCATCCGCCACATCTACGACACCCTCTGCGCCAAGGGCCAGAAAGGTGCCTGGAACAGCTACGTCTCGCAGAATCTTTTGAAGCGCATCTTCGGCTTCGAGCTCCTCATGGCCCCCTACGCCGTCGCGCACCTTAAGCTTGGCCTCCTCCTCCAGGAGCTCGGCTACCGGTTCGA
>CAYTXK010000262.1:1835-3541 GCA_964441645.1 uncultured Acidobacteriota bacterium | reverse complement strand
GCCCCGCTCAACAGCTGGCCCGACAACGTCAACATCGACAAGTCGCGCCGCCTGCTGTGGCCGATCAAGCAGAAGTACGGCCGGAAGATCTCCTGGGCCGACCTGATCATCCTCGCCGGCAATGTCGCGCTGGAGTCGATGGGCTTCAAGACGTTCGGGTTTGGCGGCGGGCGCCCCGATGTGTGGGAGCCTGACGAGGCCGTGTACTGGGGCCAGGAGGACACCTGGCTTGGCGACCAGCGCTACACGGGCGACCGGGAGCTCGAGAATCCGCTCGCTGCCGTGCAGATGGGTCTCATCTACGTGAAGCCGGAAGGGCCGAACGGCAAGCCGGATCCGCTTGCGGCTGCGACGGACATCCGAGAGACCTTCCGGCGCATGGCCATGAACGACGAGGAAACGGTGGCGCTGATTGCCGGCGGCCACACCTTTGGCAAGGCCCACGGCGCCGGCGATCCGAAGCTTGTTGGCCCCGCGCCCGAGGCAGCGCCCATGGAGGAGATCGGCCTGGGCTGGAAGAGCCGTCATGGCACAGGCAAGGGCAAAGACGCGATCACCGGCGGCCCGGAAGTCACCTGGACTCAGACGCCAACGAAGTGGAGCAACTACTATTTCGAGAACTTGTTCGGCTACGAATGGGAGCTGACCAAGAGCCCGGCCGGCGCCTATCAGTTTCAAGCGAAAGGCGGCGCCACGCCCATTCCGGATGCCTTCGACCCGTCGAAGCGTCAGGCGCCAACCATGCTGGTCACGGACCTCGCTTTGCGGATGGACCCGGTCTACGAGAAGATCTCGCGGCGCTTCCACGAGCATCCGGATGAGTTGGCCGACGGGTTTGCCCGCGCGTGGTTCAAGCTCACCCACCGTGACATGGGTCCGCGTTCGCGCTATCTCGGCCCGGAGGTCCCGGCGGAGGAGCTGATCTGGCAAGACCCCGTTCCAGCGGTCGATCACAAGCTGATCGACGCGAAGGACATTGCCGATCTCAGGGCCAAGATCCTGGCATCGGGCCTTTCCGTCCCGGAGCTGGTCGGGACCGCCTGGGCTTCGGCGTCGACGTTCCGCGGCTCCGACAAGCGCGGTGGAGCGAACGGAGCGCGCATCCGCCTGGCGCCGCAAAAGGATTGGGAAGTGAACCAGCCGGCCGCGCTGGCCAAGGTGCTGCTGAAGCTGGAGGCGATCCAGAAGGAGTTCAACAGCCGTTCGCAGTCCAACGGGAGCAAAGGGAAGAAGGTTTCTCTGGCTGACCTGATCGTTCTCGCCGGCAACGCCGCCGTCGAGGAAGCAGCGAAAAAGACCGGGCACGACGTGAAGGTCCCCTTCTCGCCGGGGCGCACGGATGCTTCGCAGGAGCAGACCGATGTGGAGTCGTTCGCCTATCTCGAACCGGTCGCGGATGGCTTCCGCAACTACCTCAAGGCAAAGTTCAGCGTATCCGCAGAGGAGATGCTGGTAGATCGGGCGCAGCTGCTGACCCTGACTGCCCCCGAGATGACGGTTCTCATCGGCGGCATGCGCGCCTTGAATGCCAACTTCGGGCAGTCGAAGCACGGCGTATTCACCAGGCAACCCGGGACGCTGACGAATGATTTCTTCGTCAACCTGCTCGACATGGGCACCGAATGGCAGCCGTCCGCCGGCGCGGATGGCGTGTACGAGGGGCGTGATCGCAAGACGAACCAGGTCAAGTGGACCGGCACCCGAGT
>CAYTXK010000262.1:0-1825 GCA_964441645.1 uncultured Acidobacteriota bacterium | reverse complement strand
GCAGCTGCGGGCCCTCGCCGAAGTCTATGGCTCTGGCGACGCGAAGGAGAAGTTCGTGGCCGACTTCGTGGCGGCGTGGACCAAAGTGATGAACCTCGATCGCTACGACCTCGCCTGAACTCGGCGGCTCTTGTTCTTGACTGTATCCCAGAAATGGGATATTCTTGACGCTGTATGGCAAGGGCCAAAGACGCAATCACCCCGAGTTCCGGCAATGTCTTCGCGGATCTGGGGCTGAGCAGCGCAGACGAGAAGAAGACCAAGGTTCGTCTGGCCGTGGCCATCAATCAGATCGTGGAACAATCCCGCCTTTCCCAGGCCGCCGCGGCGCAACGGTTGAGGATTAACCAGCCCAAGGTTTCGGCGCTGGCGAATTACCGTTTGGAAGGCTTTTCGGTCGAGCGCCTGATGAACTTTCTGAACGCTCTCGGCCGAGATGTTGAGATTGTGATTCGCCGGCCGCGGTCCCGCCGCGCGCCGGGAATCCATGTGACCGCAGCCTAGCCGCCATTACTGCGGTGGTTTGAGTTTCGGGTCCAACCGCTGTGCTTCAGCAAACTCCCGTGCCGCCTCTTCTTTGTTTCCTCTCGCCTTGAGCGCGTTGCCGAGGTTGTTGTGTGCCTCCGGGTAGTTGGGATTTAGGCGCAGCGCCTCTCGGAATTCAGCGATAGCCCTGTCCGAATCCCCCTTGGCGTACAGCGCGTTGCCGAGGTTGTTGTGCGCCTCCGGGTAGTTGGGGTTTAGGCGCAGCGCCTCGCGGTATTCAGCGATAGCCCCGTTCAAGTCCCTATTGGCGTAGAGCGCGACGCCGAGGTTGTTATGCGCCTTCGGGTAGTTGGGGTCTAGGCGGAGCGCTTCGCGGTATTCGGCGATAGCTCCGTCCACGTTCCCTTTCGTATACAGCGCGATGCCGAGAGCGGCGTGCGCCTCGGGGTAGTTGGGCTGGAGGCGCAGGGCTTCGCGGTATTCAGCGATAGCTCCGTTCAAGTCCCCCTTGTACCAGAAGGCGACGCCGAGGTCGTAGTGCGCCGCGGGGTCGTTGGGCTGGAGGCGCAGGGCTTCGCGGTGTTCAGCGATGGCTCCGTTCAAGTCCCCTTTCGCCGCGAGTGCGTTGCCCAGGCCATCGTGCGCGCCGGCGTTGTTGGGCTGGAGGCGCAGCGCTTCGCGGTATTCTGCGATAGCTCCGTCCACGTCCCCTTTCGCAGCGAGGGCGACGCCGAGGTTGCTGTGCGCTATCTCCGGAAACTTGGGTTTTAGGCGCAGGGCTTCGCGGTATTCAGCGATAGCTCCGTCTATGTCCCCTCTCGTCATGAGCGCGTTGCCCCGGTCGAGGTGAGTGGCGGCGTTGTCTTGGGGGGCTGCCAGGGACACGGCGAATGCTAGAAGACAGCAGAGAAGAAACCGGAAGCGCAGGGGGCCCTTGGGAGACATGACTTTACCTCCTCCCTTGAGCGGGTGGCAAACGATACTACAACCCGCAGCCGACGGCTACCTCGCCGCCAGCAACTGGCGCAAGACGTACTGCAGAATCCCGCCGTGCTGGTAGTAGAGCGTCTCCTGGGGCGTGTCTATGCGCACCAGGGCGCTGAACTCCTTTGCGGCGCCGGCGGCCGGGGTGGCGCGCGGCGTCACTTTGACTTGGACCTGCGGGCTACGGGACTCGATGGCCTGCTTGAGGCCGAGGATGTCGTAGGTCTCCTCTCCCGTCAGTCCCAAGGAAGCGGCGGTTTCGCCGGCTACGAACTGCAGCGGGAGGATGCCCATGCCGACGAGGTTCGAGCGGTGGATGCGCTCGTAGCTTTCGGCGATGACGGCGCGCACGCCC
>CAYTXK010000261.1:0-3546 GCA_964441645.1 uncultured Acidobacteriota bacterium | reverse complement strand
GGGCTTGACCTTGGCCACTTGCAGCAAGCGTCGCACCGCGGGCAGGGGCGTGGAAACGAAAGGAGCCAGCACGGGCGGGTGCTCGCGGGGCGGGCCGAGGAGTTTGATTTCCGGCAAGCGGCCGCCCAGGTCGTCGTTGGTCCAGACGCGGCGGGTGGAGTCGTGGTTCTTTTGCTTCGACTCGCGGGCGACCTCGGCGACCGTCTGAGCCGCGGCGTGGCTGGCCGCGAGCAGCACCAATCCCGCGAGCCAGGAAGAGGTCGGCGGCGATAGTTTCATCGCCTCGATTCTAGTGCCGTTCCAACTTTTTGTCCCCAAGCCTAGGCCAAGCCCGCACAACAGCTACTGCTTTGCAAAGGGCGCCCATCTAGCCGAAACTAGTTGCAACCGTATTAGCCGCAACAAGTTGGAACGGCACTAGCCGAGGAATGGAACTTCGGGTGCGGCGCGGCTATAATTCCTAGAGAGGACGAGGATGCGCTGGGCCCTCAAGCTGGGAAATCTCTACGGCATCGCCATCCGCGTTCACTTTACCTTTCTCTTCCTGCTGGCTTTTCTCTTTCTGGTGGCCGTGTTGGCGCGCGGGTGGCTGGCGGGCCTGCGCAGCCTGGTGTTTATTCTGCTGGTCTTTTTCTGCGTGCTGTTGCACGAGCTGGCGCACAGCTACGTGAGCGTGCGCTACGGCTTGCGGGTGCGCTCCATTACCTTGCTGCCCATCGGCGGCCTGGCGCTGCTCGAAGACCTGCCGCGCGAGCCGCGGCAGGAAATTCACATCGCGCTGGCGGGGCCGGTGGCCAACTTCGTGCTGGCGCTGTGGCTTGGTGTGCTGCTGAAGGTGCTCGAACCTACCGTGCCGCTGCACCCGGTGCTGTCGGGCACCGCGCTGCTGCCGAGCCTGTTCTGGTCCAACCTGTACCTGGGGCTGTTCAACTTGATTCCCGCCTATCCGCTCGACGGGGGCCGCGTGCTGCGCGCCTGGCTGAGCCGGCGGCTGGACTACATCGACGCCACGCGCTATGCGGTGGCGGTGGGCGAGGGCTTCTCGCTGCTCTTCATGCTGATCGGGCTGGTGTGGGGGCAGCCCTGGCTGGTGGTCGTCGGGCTGTTCGTGTTCTGGGCGGCGGTGACCGAAGAACGGGTGGCCGTTTTGCAGTCGGCTTTGGAGCGAATTTATCTCGAAGACGTGATGCTGACCGATTTTCACTCGCTGGCGCCGTCGGATTCGCTCTTCGACGCGCTGGAGCGCGCGCTGCATTCTTTGCAGGACGAGTTTCCGGTGGTGAGCGAGGGCCGGGTGGTGGGGGTGGTGACGCGCAACGGGCTGCTGCGGGCCTTCGCGGGACAGGGGTGGAACAATTCGGTCCAGGGGGTGATGAACACGCGCTTCGAGGTAGCGCAGCGCAACGATACGCTGGCGGCGGCGTTCAAGACTTTCACCAACCGCGGCCTGTCAGTGATCCCCGTGGTGGACGGCGAGCACCTGGTGGGCATTGTTACTTTGCAAAACTTACTGCACAGCGTGGCTTTCCTGACGCGCAAGGGCGCGGCCGAGATGGAATTCTTGCGCCGCGGCTGAAGCGATAGAGGAAAGCGCGCTAAGCTCTTTTCTTCTCCGCAAAGACCAGCTTCAAGGCGGGCGGGGCCAGCAGAGTCGTGGCCATCACCATGATGATGACTACGGCATAGATTTCGTCAGAGATGGTGGCGAGCCCCAAGCCGATCGAGGCCACAATGATCCCTACCTCGCCGCGCGGGACCATGCCGACACCCACTTGCAGGGCGCCGCGGCGCCCCAATTGCCAGGCGCCCAGGCCGCAGCCCACCAGCTTGCCGAGAATGGCCAGCACGGTAATCATGCTGGCCAGGAGCAGAATGTCTCCTCGAGCCAAGACGGTGATGTCCATCTGCATCCCCATGGTCACGAAGAAGAACGGGACCAGGAATTCGTAGAGGGCGTGAATCTTGTCTTTCAAACCGGCGGTGAGCTCTTCCTCGGAAAAAACCAGGCCGGCCAGGAAGGCGCCCACGATGGCGGCGATGCGGATTTTGGCGGCGGCCAGGGAAAGCCCCAGACAGATGACGAGGGCCAGAGGGAAATAAGGGTCGCGGGCAGCCAACTTCTGCACGCGCGGGGTGACGCGGCGCATCACCCGCCGCCCCACCGCCACGATGAATACCGTGAAGGCCACCGCCATTGCGGTCACGCTGATTATCTGGGCGTAGTTGATTCCTTCGCTCAAGCTGCTGACAATGGCGAGCACAATCATTCCCAGGATGTCGTCAATCACCGCCGCGGCCAGGATGATGGTCGCCACCACGGTTTCCAGCACGCCCAACTCTTGCAGGACCCGCGCCGTGATGCCCACACTGGTGGCCACCATAGCGGCGCCCATGAAGATGGCTTCGGTCTGACTGTGGTCAAGCAGAACGAGTAGGCCCCAGCCGAGGAAAAACGGCACGATAACGCCCAACACCGCCACCAGCAGCGCCGTCCACCCGACTTTGAGCAGTTCGGTCAGCTTCTGGCTCAGCCCGACTTCGAAGAGGAGGATGATGGCGCCCAGCTCCGCCAGGGCCCGCGTCCATTCCTGGATTTGCACCAGGTTGAGCAGATGCGGCCCAATCAGAACACCGGCCAAGATTTCCGAGATGACCGCCGGAACTTTGACGCGCTCGCCGACGATGGCCAGCACTTTGGCGGAGGTGAAGATGACGAAAATCTGGAACAACACCTGGGTCGAGTGCGTATCCACGACGCCTAACTCCCTGGGAAAAAGGGAACGGCCATCCTAGCACAAGGGTTCGGTTGGCTTGACACGTTTCGGGCGCGCTTCAATAATCGCCTCGCGGGCGAAAAATGACGGTGCGGCGCATCAAGACCTATTCGGCGGAGACGGGCTACGTCTACCAGTACTACTTTGAAGAGCTGCACTCGCCACACCAGCGCGGAGGTCGAGGAGGGAGCGAGTACATCTTCATTGTCTCCCGGGACCGCAAGACGACCTTCCCCGTACCGATTTTTCTCCGCCACGAGGCGCTCGAAACTTGGGCCGGGGGCCACGGCCGTTCCCTGACCGGCTCGGAGCAGTACGCCGCGGTCAAGATGCGCTTGTTCCGCTTTTTCGACGAAGCCGAGGATCCCGAGCAGGAGCGGCTCGAAGTTGAAGTCACCCCCGCAAATATCGAGGAATTGCTGGCCATCCTGGAAATTGACTAACCGCCGGCTCTTTGACGAGGCGGCTGCGCGGCCGGCGGATTACTTTAGATACTGCGCCAGCCAGGCGTGCACGGTCTTGTACCAGAGCTCGGCGTTCTGGGGCTTCAGGATCCAGTGTCCTTCATCGGGATAGTAGAGCAGCTTCGAGGGCACGCCCTGGCGCTGCAAGGCGGTAAACAGTTCGACGCCTTGCTCGACCGGCACGCGGTAGTCGAGCGCGCCGTGGATGACGAGCGTCGGAGTCTTGAAGCGCGCCACGAAATTGTGGGGCGACCAGCGCTCGTACATTTCCTTGTTGGTCCAGGGCGTTCCAGCGAACTCCCACTCGG
>CAYTXK010000260.1:0-3563 GCA_964441645.1 uncultured Acidobacteriota bacterium | reverse complement strand
GTTCGGAAGGCAGCGTTCATATTCGGCGGAAGCTACGGCCGCGGGGCGATGGTCTGCCGCACGGGCAAGGATTTCAATCGCCCCTGGGGTGCTCCAGCCATGTATGCACTGGAAGGGGGCAGCTTTGGTTTTCAAATCGGCGGACAAGCTACCGACCTGGTTCTCCTGGTCATGAATAAAAGAGGCGCGGATTCGATTCTCGATAGCAAGGTTAAGCTGGGTGGAGAGGTATCGGTCGCGGCAGGCCCCAAAGGCCGTAACGCCCAAGCCGCCACGGATGCCTATATGCGAGCGGAGATACTTAGCTACTCTCGTTCGCGTGGTCTCTTCGCCGGCGTATCCCTGCAAGGTTCCACCCTTCGCCCCGACAATGACGCCAGTGGCCGGATCTACGGGCGCGAAATCACAGCCAGACAAATCGTGCTGGGCCATCAAGTCGCCGCGACTGCGGCCGGCCGGCATCTCGTAGCTGTCTTGCAAAAGGGTGCACCGTGGAATCAATCGGACCAAGCCTCAAAACAATAGGCACTACGTCGCGGCGAGAACTACAAAGGACAAGCGATGATGCAGAAACAGCTCATTCTCGCGCTCGGGGTGTTTCTGAGTAGCTACCTGCCGGCAGGTGCGCAGACGCGCTCAACGCATTTGAGCCTTATCCAAGAGCGTCCCCCGCCGGGGACGACCTTGCTTGCCGCTGCACCAAAGCCATTTTTCGATGATTACCTTTCGCCGGCCCGGCCTCTCGCGCAACCCACTGCCCATTTCATTGTCTCGGTAACTGCGGCGTACAACCGTGACCGGAGCCCGAGCTGGCTTGCGCCCGTGGAAGTTGTTAAGACTCCCTTCGTCAGGCAAGTGCGCGTGACGGTCGTCTCCCTCTGGGGCGGGCGGTTGCAACTGGGTGGTTTTGCAAGCACGAGGCGGAGGGATAACGTGCTGCTTGGTTTTCCGGGTTTCGGTGGTCCGGCTCTCCCGGGCGTGAGGGTGCCGCGGGCGAACAGGAGCTATGGCCTCAGCCTGACGTTTCGCTTGGGCCGCGACGCGCACGCGGATCGCCGTGTGAAGTGATGTGGCGGGGCGGGACGGAACCCGGGGGAGTGTGAGTGTGCGAGAAAACTCATCTACGCCCTGGAAGCGGCCGGACTCGCCAGCAACGTCAAACGCCCCCCCTTGTAAGGTACCGCGGAGAAAACAAGAGTGGCTTCCCTGAAACCCCCGCTGCGCTGGTTGGTCTTCACGCTACTCCTTCTCGCTTGGACTACGTCCACTTTCGGTCGGCCTTCGCTCTGGGAAAGATATGCCGGTTCCTCTTCGTGGGCCGCTCAGAACAGTACGCCGCAGCGACTCACTGCTCAAGGTGAGTCAGAGCTGCGGGCCAGTGTCGACTCCGGGAGTCTCGCTGAACTCCGCTGGTCCAGCTTCGTCGATTACCGCCCCCAAGTGAAAGAATTCTACGAATCCGGCGGATACACCTTGGCCTGGGTCCGCGACGGGCGGCCGACCCTCCAGGCGCTGGCCATTATCGAAGCCCTGCAGCAAGTCGACGGCAAGGGTCTGGACTCCGAAGATTACGACGGTTCGCGCTGGGCGGAGCGGCTGGCAAAGTTGCGAGAGTCGCCATCGCAGGTCGACCTCGGACGATTTGACGCGGTGCTCACCGTGTGCGTGATGCGATACATCTCTGATCTGCACATCGGAAAGGTCAACCCACGCTACTTCCATTTTGGGCTTGACGTCGAACACAGGAAATACGACCTGGCCGACTTCTTGCGAGAACGGCTTGTGGGCGGAGACGATGTGAAAGCCGCCTTGGAGAGCGTGGAGCCGCCCTTCTCGGAATACCGACGCACGCAACAGGCCTTACGCCAGTATCTGGAATTGGCGCGGCAGGATGATGGTCAACCATTGCCAGTTTCTGCGAAACCAGTATCGCCCGACAGCCGCTACCCCGGTCTGGCCCGGCTGGCGGGGCTGCTGCGTCTGCTGGGTGACCTGCCGCCGGACGTGGCGGTCCTGGAAGACTCCGACATCTATCAGGGAGCCTTGGTACACGCGGTGAAGCGCTTTCAGACCCGACATGGTCTTGCGCCGGACGGACGACTGAACGCTCAGACACTGAAGGAACTGAATACACCCTTGACTCGACGAGTGCGACAACTGCAACTAACGCTCGAGCGCTGGCGTTGGCTCCCCCACGAATTCTCAGCGCCTCCTGTCGTTGTCAACATCCCCGAGTTTCGCTTGAGCGCTTATAACGAGCAGAACACCATCGCCTTGGCCACGAACGTGATCGTGGGAAAGGCCTACCGACACCAGACGCCTGTCTTTGCGGACGAGATCAGCTATGTTGTCTTCCGTCCCTATTGGAACGTGCCGCCCGGCATCCAGCGCTCCGAAATCGCCCCGGCCGCCGCGCGGGACCGCAGCTACTTGGAGACGGAGAGATTCGAAGTGCTCAGCCACAGTGGACAGGTGGTGGCTTACGACCCGGCGAGTGACGAGGTCTCTCAGCAGATCCGTGCCGGAGCGGTGCAAGTACGGCAAAGGCCGGGACCGAATAACGCCTTGGGACTGGTGAAGCTGGGATTCCCCAACAGTTACAGCGTGTATCTGCACAGCACGCCCTCGCAGAAACTGTTTTCCCAACCGCGTCGGGATCTCAGCCACGGATGCATCCGAGTGGAACGGTCGGCGGAACTCACGGCCTGGGTGTTACGGAATAACCCCGGATGGGACCTGCAGCGCGTCGAGGCCGCCATGCAGATCGGAAGGGACAACGAGCGAATCTATCTCGCCCAGCCTATCCCGGTGCTAATTCTGTACAGCACGGCAATCGTGACTGAAGAAGGCGAAACCCGCTTCTTCAACGACATCTACAGGTTGGATGAGGCGCTGGAACAAGTCTTTGCAAAAGGCCATCCCTTCCCGCGCTAGCCGCCGGGGCGCTGTGGCCCCGCGCATCCCAGACACCATTGCCGCGTTCGCCCGATGTCAACATGGATGAAGTCGGAGCGGGGATAGTACCCGACGCCTCCGCGATGAAGCGATAGGGCCGCATGCCGCAAGACCTCGGTCTTTGTGCCGGGTAAGCGCACGTCGAGGGCTTCCGCTTGCATGTGTAGGCTGTTTTTGGAAACGCTGGAGGACTGGCGGCGGAGAAATTCGTTGCTCCAGAGTGAGCGGTAGCCGCAGATGATGTGCAGCTCGGCTCCCGGTCGGCCGACTGCCGCCGTAAGCTCGGCGAGCACATCGAAAAGCCGTGGATCAAAATGTCGCATCTCGCCTGTGCGATGGTCCCGCAGGAAGGTGTCGAGCTGGGCCGTCGCCGCAGGCAGATACGTAGCTCCCCGGCGATAAACGATGTCAATCCGCTCATTGGTGTGAGTGTGGTACAAGCGGAGCCGATATTCCCGTTCCTGCGTTGGTGTGCCTGGGGTGTCGCTAGGGGTTACAGAGAGCGGATCGAGCAAGAGCATCAGAGCGACCCCAACGATTCCCATAAGCAAGAATGACTTCGGTTCCTTCATTCCAGGGCAAGGGTTTGACCGCGCGGAGAGTGCCGC
>CAYTXK010000259.1:0-3565 GCA_964441645.1 uncultured Acidobacteriota bacterium | reverse complement strand
ATGCAGGTGCCGAAGTGGATCCACAGCCCCATGGTGTCGCGGCTGAAGATTCTCGCCAAGCTCGACATCGCCGAGCGCCGCCTGCCGCAGGACGGGCGCATCAAGGTGGCGTTCGAGAAGAAGGGAATTGATTTGCGGGTTTCAACCCTGCCCACGCACTTCGGCGAAAAGGTGGTATTGCGGGTGCTCGGCTCCGGGCGCGCCATCCCCACCACCCGCGAGCTGGGATTGAAGCAAGAGGACCTTATCTATCTTCGGGCCGCTTGCGATCAGCCCCAGGGCATGATCCTGGTAACGGGCCCGACCGGCAGCGGCAAGACCACCACGCTCTATTCCATTCTCAACGAAAAGAAGAACCCCACCATCAACATCATTACCGTGGAAGACCCGATTGAGATTCAGTTGCCGGGCATCAGCCAGGTGCAAGTGAACACCAAGGCCGGTCTGACCTTTGCCGCCACCTTGCGCTCCATCCTGCGGCAAGACCCGGACGTGATTTTGGTGGGGGAGATTCGCGACCTGGAAACCGCGGAAATTGCCTTTCACGCCGCCATGACGGGGCACCTGGTGTTCTCGACGCTGCATACCAACAGCACCACCGCGACGGTGGCCCGTCTTATCGAGCTGGGCGTCGATCCTTACATGATTGGCTCCTCCATCAACCTCATCCTGGCGCAGCGCCTGGTGCGGAAGACTTGCCTGAGGTGCAAAGAGCCATACACGCCGGACGCGAAGATTCTGGAGCGGTTTCGCGTCCAGGAAGGGGAGTTCCCGGCCTTCTACCGCGGACGCGGCTGCGACGCCTGCGGGGGCATGGGCTATTCGGGGCGCGTGGGCACTTTTGAGCTGCTGCGTATGACCCCCAGCATAAAGGAACTGGTAAACCGCAAGGCCTCGGAGCTGGAGCTGCGCAAAACGGCGTTGACGGCTGGCACCATTCTCATCTTGCAGGATGCGCTGGAGAAAGTCCGCCAGGGCGTCACGACGCTGGAAGAAGTCTTGCGCGTGGTTCAGCTCCAGGAAGACGAGGTAGTGCGTTGCCCGAACTGCAACAGCCTGATCAACCTCGACTTCTCCACCTGCCCGTACTGCCTCTATTCCCTTAAGGTGGTTTGCCAGGCTTGCAGCCAGGAGTTGAAGCCCGAATGGCGGATTTGCCCCTACTGCAATTCCAAGGTCACGAAGATGACCCTCATCGGAGAGCGCGAGCAGCGCGCGCCTTATCTTTTGCCGGGAGCACCCGGCGCTGCGACCGCCGAGGCTTCACCCCCTGCGGCAGGGCCGGCGGCGGCGCCTGGGCCCCCGTCTTCCCCGGCCGCCGCGGAGGTCGGGACGACTGCCCCTGCCAAGGCGCCCCGCATCCTGGTGGTGGACGATGACGACACGGTGCGCCGCTTGATCGTCAAGTCTCTCGAGCGCTTGCCGGTCAAGCCCGAGATCTTCACTGCCAGCGATGGCGCCGAGGGCCTGGCCAAAGTGGGAAAGGCCAAGCCCGACCTGGTGGTGCTCGACGTCATGATGCCCAAGATGAACGGCTTCGAGGTTTGCCAGAAACTGCGCGGCAACATCCAGACCGCTTTCATTCCCATCCTGATGCTGACCGGCAACACCGACGAGGAGAGCCGCACCAAGGGCTTCTTGGTCGGCACTGACGATTATATGAACAAACCCTTCTCCGTCCCCGAGCTCCACGCGCGCGTGACCCGCCTGTTGCGACGCACCTACGGACTCTAGTGCCGTTCCAACTCTCTCGACTGTTGCAGGGCAGCGTTATGGGCGCGCTTTTGTGTAGAAACTGTTGTGCAGAGCTTATCTCGAAAAAGTTGGAACGGCACTAGCCGCTGAATGATTAAGGATTACTATCACCTGCTGGGGCTGCCTCGGGGCGCCCCCCTCGAAGACATCAAGGCGGCTTACAGAAAGCTGGCGGCTCAGTGCCACCCTGACAAAGTCGCTGGCCTGGCTGTCGAGTTCCAGGAAATTGCCAATACCAAAATACGGGAATTGAACGAGGCCATGGGTACTTTTTCCGACCCCGAGCGCCGGGCCAAATATGACGAGATAATCGAGCTGATTCCCGAGCGCCGCCCGGAGCCGCCGCGGCCCGCTGCTACTCCGGCTCCTTCACCCACTCCCGTCGCCGAAAGTTCCCCGGAGCAGTCTGCGACCACATCCCCCGCCGCCTCTTCCCCTGAGCCGCCCGAGGCTCCCCCTCCCAAGCCCAGAGTCCCGATGCCCCAACCGAGCGCCGGGGGCGAGATCTGGCTTGAGCAGCAAGGGCGGGAGCTGCAAGCGGGATTGAGACAGGTGCTCAAGTGGCGGGAAAGCTCAGGGCGGGGCTGGCAGTGGGTGATGGAGGCGGGGGACTGGCGGCGAACACTGCTGGTGGCCCACAGGCATTTTGGAAACCTGAGCAAGCTATCGGTGAGCAGCGTGCTCAACGCCCTGGAGACGCTGCTGAGCGAGCGCAAGCTCACCACCAAGGGAACCACCATCATTGTGGTGATCAGCTTCCAGCACTTGATGGATTCGCAAACCGTGAAGGAACAGGTTCAGGGAGTGGTGGGAGGCAAACGCGGCCTGTTCAAGACGGTGACGCCGCTGGTGGTCTTGCACGACGCCAAGTCGCAACGCATGACCCTGTTTGGAAAGCCTACCGACTACCCCGAGACCCGGCGCGTGGTGCAGTACCTGCTTTCCGGCCGCGCCTAAGCCCCGGCGGGCGCCGCGGGGATCGCAAAGACGAACTGACAGCCCCGGCCCACCTCGCTTTCCACCCAAATGCGTCCGTTATGCTCTTGCACCAGGGCGCGGGCAATGGCCAGCCCCAGGCCCGTCCCGCCCTTTTTCTTGCTCGGAGTACCCAATTGGTGGAACTTGTCGAAGATGCGTTCGACCTCGCCGGCCGGGATGCCCGGCCCGTGGTCAATCACCCGGCATTCGACCTGGGCGCCCACGGTGCGCACGGCGACGGTGACGGTGCTTTCCGGGGGAGAGAACTTGATGGCGTTGCCGAGCAGGTTGGTGACCACCTGGTCGAGGCGGTCGCGGTCGCCCAGGATGTCGGCGGGCGCGTCGGGAGACTCGATGGCCAGCTTGACGTTCAGGCCGTCGGCATAGCTCTTGATGGTGCGCACGCTGCGCTGCACCGAGTCGAGCACGCTCATGGGCTGCAAGCGCAGCTGCATCCGCCCGGCTTCGATTTTCGAGAGGTCGAGGATGTCATTGATCAAGCGGATGAGGCGCTCGCAGCCGCTGTGACCGATCACCAGCAGCTCCCGGGTTTCCTCGTTGACGTCGCCGGCGAATCCGCCCAGCAGCAGGTCGAGCGAGCCCTTGATGGAGGTCATAGGGGTGCGCAACTCGTGCGAGGCGATGGAGATGAATTCGCTCTTGGTCTGATCGAGTTCTTTTTCCCGCGTGATGTCGAAGTAGAGAAAGAGGCGGCCCAGGCGCGTGCCGTCGGCCAGCCGGATCGGATGGCTGAGCTCCTTAAAGGTGTTGCGCTTGTCGGTGTTGTATTCCACCAGTTCCACGGAAGTTTTTTCCGGGTCGGCGGCCAGGG
>CAYTXK010000258.1:0-3567 GCA_964441645.1 uncultured Acidobacteriota bacterium | reverse complement strand
CCACCGCCGGCCAGGTGCTGGGCACTCCCAACTACATGTCGCCGGAGCAGGTGAAAGGGCGGCCGCTCGACGGGCGCTCCGACCTGTTCAGCTTCGGCGTGATCCTCTATGAGATGGTCACCGGCGAGAGACCCTTCACCGGGGAGAGCGTGACCACCATCGTGTACAAGATCGTGCACGAGAATCCCATCCCGCCGCGCGACCTCGAGGTCACCATCCACCCCGGGCTGAGCTGGGTCATCACCAAGGCGCTGGCCAAGTCTCCGGACGAGCGCTTCCAGAACGGGGCCGACCTGGTGAAGGCGCTCCAGAACTACAAGGCCTACGGGCCTGCCGGTGAGCCCACCACGGGGGTGACTACCCGCGCCACGGCTCCCGAGGCGAGCGGGCAGAGCGCGACCCAGGCTCCGGCAAAAGCCGCCGCAGCAAAGGGGGCTAAGAAGAAAGCGTTGCCGGCGTGGGGCCTGTATGCAGGGGCGGCGCTGGTGGCCCTGGCGCTGGCCGGGGGCGGCATTGCCTACCTCCGCCATCGCATCAACGCGCTGGCGGAGCAGACGGCGCAGCAACAGCAGCCGGCAGCCGAGGCGCCGCAGCCGACCAGCTCGCCTCCGGCGACGGAACCCCAAGCGACCCAGCCCGCCGGCTCACAGCCGGCTGCGGGGGAGGCGGCGTCGCAATCCCCGGCCACCACGACCGCCGAGCCGGCAGCAAAACCGCCGGAAGGGAAGCCGGTCACCCCGCCGAAGGGCTCGAAGACGGTTCGCATGACCTCGGCTCCAATCGCACCTGACCGCAAGGTCGCGCCGGGCTCGGGCGAGTTGCGGCTGACCTCCTACCCCTCCGGCGCGCAAGTGCAAATCGACGGCTGGACGGAGCTCAAGTGGATCACTCCCTTCAGCAGTCCCGGCATGAGCGCAGGAAAGCACACGGTGGTCTTCTCCAAGAGCGGCTACATCACCCAGACGCAGACGGCGGAGGTGGCCGCGGGCCGGAGCCTCACGGTGCACGCTACCCTGCCCATGTCGGTTTCCACGCTCTCGGTGGCGAGCGACCCGGCCGGCGCCGCCATCCTGGTGGACGGGAAGGAAACCGGGAGGCTCACCCCGGCCAGGATCTCGGTGGAGAAGGGCGGGCACAGGATCTTGGTGCGCAAGGCGGGCTTCGTGGACGCCAACGTCAGCACCGACATCGCCGAGGGCGAGACCTTCACCTTCGCGCCCAAGCTGCAGCCGGGCAGCTCAGAAGGCGCGATCGGGAAACTCAAGGGCTTCTTCGGCGGCATCCCGGCGGGCAAGGGCCAGGTGGATGTCCACAGCAATCCCAAGGGCGCGGAAATCACAGTCAACGGCCGGCCGCTGGACAAGAGGGCGCCCACCAAGATCATCCTCGATCCCGGCACCTACACCATCGGCCTGAAGCTCGAGGGCTACAAGCCGGTACAGAAGACCGTCGTGGTCGAGGAGGGCAAGAAGGTCCCGCTCGACCAGACGCTGGAGAAGCAGTAAGCCCCGGCCCCGGCTTCGACTGCGCTCCCATGCCGCCGCTGCTGGTGAAGGGCAAGTCCCAGCCGCTCTCGGTGTTCATCGTGCGTTGGATGGGAGCCTAGCGGGCGACTGGCGAAGTATGTGCTGCCCAAAGGTGAGGGTACGATGGGACTTCTTGGCTGCTACCTCGACGACAGCAAGGACGGATCTGGAAAAGTCGTTATCGCCGTCGCTGGGTTTTGGGGCTGGCCGCTGGATTTCATTGATACCGAGAGTAAGTGGAGTGATTGCTTGCGCCGCCACGGACTTGCCTATTTCAAAGCAAATGAGTGTGAGAACTTACATGGCGAGTTTTTCAAGTATCGGCACAAGCCGCCGCCGAGGTGGGAAGACAAACTCGCTGCCGCAGCCAATATCAGGTCGGAGCTTATTGCAATTCTCAACGCTTCTAGGATCGAGGGGAGAGGGCTGGGGATGGCAATCGCAGACTTCGAAAGAGTTCGGAGTACCGAACCGGGGGGAGGTAAAGTCTTGCGTGGGGGAACGTTCTACTTTTCGTATCATTCCCTAATGATTGACCTCGTGAAGCGAATGGAAAAGGATTTTACGTCGCACATCGTGGCGTTTGTATGCGACGAACATTCGGATTGGAAAACTGCCGAGGAAGCCTATGCGAACCTAATAAGAAAGAATCCCCGCTCAGCTCAAAAGATGGGCTCTCTCACTCACGCCGACGACAAAGTCTGCGTTCCGCTGCAAATGGCAGACCTACTGGCGTATGAGACCAGGATGGCAAAAGAGGCCGTAATGAAAGGGACGAGCCCGAAGGACCGGAGCGCCCTGACGGAGCTGGCACCATCGGTGTTGTTCTTCGGGAACGTCACCGAAAAATACCTGCGAGGGGTGGTGCACGATCTAAGAGATCGAACGAATGGCGGTGACGAAAACGAGTGAATACGACATTACCCGTTTAAGGAGATATCTGGCCATGCGAAAATTCGGTGCCTTCTTGTGTTTCTTAGCTTCAATCTATGCCGTGGCAGGCAAAAGCAGAAAAGACGTTCCGACTGCGCCATTGCCAGCAGTGATTGTCCAGGCCAAGAAGATTTTCCTTTCCAACGGCGGTGGCAGCGATCTCGCATACGATGCGTTCTATTCGGGGATGAAGACGTGGGGGAAGTATCAAATTGTTGGTTCGCCGGAGGAAGCCGACCTCATTGTGGAGTTGGGATACCGAGTGGAGCACGGCGGAACCCATGTTTGGGGCTACGGTGGGCAGGTTCACAGCTCTCAGATCGTCGACCCTCAGGTTGTGCTCACGATTTACGACGCGAAAACCAAAAATTCGCTGTGGTCTGCCGTTGACCATCGCCGATTGGCCCGGAGAGAAAAGAACCGCGAGAAGGAGACGATCAACTCTGCGGAACGGCTAGTCGAAGAGCTAAGGAGAAGAGTAACGCCCGCGCTCGCCGCTCCCTTCATGCCCCTAGCCTCGACCGCCTCTCCGGTCGCCACGCTGGCCATCACCACGAAACCGGGTGGCGCACAGGTTTATCTCGATGACGAACCAAAGGGATCGAGTAGCGCCGACCAGGGACACCTTGTTCTCCGGGATCTCACGCCCGGTGCGCACAGCCTGCGCGTGAGCCTGGAAGGCCACAAGGAATGGGCGAGGAGCGTCTCCCTTGGCGCTGGCGACACAACCAGCATCGACGCCGAGCTCGTGGCCCGCGCGGACGCGCCCTTCACCTTGGATGAAGTCGTGGAGATGCTTCGCAGCAGCGTGCCCAATGCGCGTGTCGCAACATTGGCGCGGAAGCAAGGGGTGGACTTCCAGCTTGGAGACGCCGAGGAGAAGCGCATCCGGGAGGCCGGCGGCGATGCCGAATTGTTGGTCGTCATCGCCAAGGGAAAGAAGTAACGCCATGAATCGCACCGCGCGCGAGCAATCGCGCTAGCCCTGCTGTTCGCAACCTCCTATTCGGCGTCGGGGGGCTGGCCCAGCCTTTCCAGCTCATCACTTTTCTTGGGGTTGCCCCACCCTTCCGCCCGGTTTTGGCGGAGGGTGGGGGTTTCTCTCAGG
>CAYTXK010000257.1:2859-3587 GCA_964441645.1 uncultured Acidobacteriota bacterium | reverse complement strand
CCGAGGTTCCCACCACAGCCAGGAATACCGGGAAGAAGAAGTACCCCAGCGCGCCGGTAGCGGCGAGGGCGGCCAGGTTGAAGAGCAGCTCGGCGAAAGGTTTCATTAATCGCGCCGCGCAAAGGTGTGGGCGCCCACCGGGATGGGAACCTGCTCGACGATGCGAATCCCGAAGCCTTCCAGCGCCGCCACCTTGCGGGGGTGGTTGGTGAGCAGGCGGATGTTGCGCACGCCCAGGTCGGAGAGGATTTGCGCCCCCACTCCGGAGGTGCGCTGGATCTGGCGGCGGCTCTGCGGCGTGTCGGGCGAGTCGGGGTCGCGCGAGTGGTCGTGCTGGTGGACGCTGATGACCATTTTTTCGCCCACCTTCTCGACGGCAAACCCGGGGCCGGTCTGGTGGAGGTAGACAAAAACGCCGCGGCCGGCGCGGCTGATCATCTCCAGGCTTTTATCAATCACTTGCTGGACGTCGCCGGCCAGGCAATGAGAATGGACGCGCACCAGCACCGTGTCTTCGCCGGTAAAGTTCCCCTTGACCAGCGCCATGTGCTGCACGTTGTCGAGCTCGGACTCGTAGGCGATGAGGTGGAAGTCGCCGTGGCGCGTGGGCAGCAGCGCCTCGGCAATCCGGTGCACGGTGCGCTCGGTGCGCAGCCGGTAGCGGATGAGGTCGGCGACCGTGATCATCTTCAGGCCGTGCTGCTGGCAGAAGGACGCCAGCTCCGGGA
>CAYTXK010000257.1:0-2849 GCA_964441645.1 uncultured Acidobacteriota bacterium | reverse complement strand
GCGCGCCATGGTGCCGTCGTCGTTCATCACTTCGCAGATGACTCCGGCAGGCGCGAGCCCGGACAGACGCGCCAGGTCTGCCGAAGCTTCCGTTTGTCCGGCGCGCACCAGAACGCCGCCGCGGCGGGCGCGCAACGGAAAGACGTGGCCCGGGCGGACCAGGTCGGCAGGGCGCGTGGCCGGGTCGAGCGTGGCACGGATGGTGGCGGCGCGGTCAGCGGCGGAGATGCCGGTCGAGACCCCGTAGCGGGCGTCAACGGACTCGCAAAAGGCGGTGCTGTACGGGGAGGTGTTCTCGTCCGCCATCAGCCGCAGGCGCAGGTGGTCGCAGCGCTCTTCGGTGAGGGTCACGCAGATCAGGCCGCGGCCAAAGCGAGCCATGAAGTTGATGTGTTCGGGGGTGACTTTCTCGGCGGCCACAGTGAGGTCGCCTTCGTTCTCCCGGTCTTCGTCATCAACAATAATGATCATGCCCCCCTGGCGGATTTCTTCGATGGCTTCTTCGATGGAGGCGAGGTAAACGTTGTTTTCGTTCATTACGCCGAACCTAGCCCGCGAGCCGGGCCCCGACGAAATAGTAGAGCGCGGCGCCCAGCAGGGCAGCGCCCGGAATAGTCAGTACCCAGGCCCAGAGAATCCGCCGGGTGACGCCCCAGCGCACGGCGGTCAATCGCCGCGCCGCTCCCACGCCGATGATAGCGCCGGTAATGGTGTGCGTCGTGCTCACGGGTATACCCGCCTGCGCCGTGCCGAAAAGCGTCAGCGCCCCCGCGGTTTCGGCGGCAAAACCCCCGAAGGGGGTCAGCTTGGTGATTTTCTGACCCATGGTCTTAACCACCCGCCAGCCGCCCGCCATCGTGCCACCGGCTATGGCGGCGTGACAGGCAATTATAACCCACCAGGGGGGATGGGGTACGTCCCCGGAGAGCGCCCCGGCTGCTACCAGAGCGGCCCAAATGATTCCCATACCCTTCTGGGCGTCGTTGGTCCCATGGCCCAGGCTGTAAGCGGCCGCGGAAAGCAGTTGCAGCTTGCGAAACCAACGGTCCACTCGTTGCGGGGGCTGGGAGCGTACCAGCCAACTGGTGCCCATGGTCACCAGCAGAGCGACGAAGAGACCGATGAAGGGGGCGACAAGAATAAAGAAGAACGGTTTTGTCCATCCGCCGACAATGATGGCCGCCAGACCCGCCTTGGCGATGGCGGCGCCGCCGTAGCCGCCCATCAAGGCGTGGGAAGAACTGACCGGGAGTCCCAGGTAGAGCGTAAGCACGTTCCAGATGATGGCGCCCAGCAGACCGGCCAGCAGCACGTACTCGTTCACCAGTTCCAGGCGCACGAGACCGTGGCCCATGGTCTTGGCCACCGCGGTGCCAAAGGCAAACGCCGCCACGAAGTTCCACAGCGCTGCCCAACCCACGGCCGGCAGCGGGGTCAGCACCCGGGTGGAGACCACGGTAGCGATGGAATTGGCGGCGTCATGCCAGCCGTTGGCGAACTCAAACGACAGCGTTGCCACCACGATTAACACCAGCAGCGTACTGGAGTCCACGCGCTAACTCTCCAGAGCGTCCGCCGAGGGCGACGAGGATGAGGGGTGAGCGGGGCAGGGCACGGTCAGGCGCTTTTCAAGACCACCGACTCCAGCACGTTGGCCACGTCTTCGCACTTGTCGGTGGCGGTCTCCAGCGCTTCCAGAATCTCTTTCCATTTCAAGAGCTCGACCGGGTCCTTCTCTTCTTCAAAGAGCCGGGCGATGGCGGCGCGCACAACGGCGTCGCCTTCTTTTTCCAGGCGGTCGATCTCGATGCAATGCTCGAGGATACCGTCGGGTTTCTCCAAGTGCGAGACGGCGGCGTGAATCTGGCGGGTGGCGCGCACCAGCACGTCGGCCAGCTCGACCGCGCCCTGCCGGAGCGTGTCCACGCGGTAGATGACCAGACGGGTGGCCACGGCGTCGATGAGGTCCAGCACATCGTCGAGCTTGGTGGTGAGCTGATGGATGTCCTCGCGGTCAAAGGGGGTGATGAAGGTTTGGTTGAGCCGGGTGATGATTTTGTGGGTCAACTCGTCGCCCTTGTGCTCGATGTCTTTGATTTTCTCGGCTTGCGCGGGCACGTTCCGGTAGTCGCGAAAGAGAGCCGCCAGGGCGCGCGCCCCTTCCTCGATGTTAGTGGTCAGCTCCGTGAACAGCGCAAAAAAGCTGCGTTCTCGGGGGAAAAGGCGAGTCAAGAGGCTGGGCATAACCCTCCTCCGGGCAGAGCCCGGTCGAGTCTCTACGCCGATCGGGTTGGGGTTCTCACCCCCCTAGAAAAGTTTCGCGGAGAGCGCGACTATAGTGGAGCCCCTGGGGAGTGTCAATCCCTGCGAGCGGGTGAGGTAAACCGGGCTGGCGGCAAGTAAAAAGGCCCCGGGGCGAGCCCTGGGGCCTTGGAGTTTGTACCGAGCTAGTTAGGGCGAGGTTTAGTACATCCCGCCCGGCGGCATGTGGCCGCCGCCGGCGCCCTTCTTGTCGTCCTCCTCGGGGAACTCCGCCACCAGCGCTTCGGTGGTGAGCATCAGGGCCGCGATGGAGGCGGCGTTTTGCAGAGCCAGGCGAGTGACCTTGGCCGGGTCAATGACGCCGGCTTTGATCATGTCGGTGTACTCTTCCCGTTCGGCGTCGAAGCCGTAGTGGAGGTCCTGGCTGGCCCGGACCTGTTTCGACACCACAGCGCCTTCGTGACCGGCATTAGCGGCAATCTGCCGCAGCGGTTCCTCCAGCGCGCGCTTCACGATCCCCACGCCGATTTGCTCATCGGCGTCCAGCTTGAGCTTTTCGACCGCGGGGATGCAGCGAATCAACGCCA
>CAYTXK010000256.1:1775-3592 GCA_964441645.1 uncultured Acidobacteriota bacterium | reverse complement strand
GCCGGTTTTCAAGGTACGCAAGGTGATGAAGATTGCCCAGGAGCCCATTTCGCTGGAAACCCCCATCGGCGAGGAAGAGGACTCGCATCTGGGCGACTTCATCGAGGACAAGGCGGTGATTTCGCCCTCCGACGCCGTCATCAACTTAAACCTGAAGGAACAGACCGAAGCGGTGCTGAAGACGCTCACGCCGCGCGAAGAGAAAGTCATCAAGATGCGCTTCGGACTCGACGACGGCTCCGAGCACACGCTGGAAGAAGTCGGGCAATCGTTCGCCGTCACTCGCGAGCGCATCCGGCAGATCGAGGCCAAGGCTCTGCGCAAACTTCGGCATCCCTCGCGCGCCCGCAAACTCCGCGCCTTCTTGGAAGAAACCCTGCGCGAATAGCGTTTCTTCTGCATGACCGACAAGCGAACCCTTTCCGCCGCCCTTCTCGCTCTAGTCCTCGCCTCTCCCGCGGCCGCACAGGAACAGAAAAGACTCTGGGTCCTCGAGCCGCCCGACAAAATCATCGAATACGACTTGCTCATCTTTGCCCCCGTTCAAACCGTTACTGTCCCACCCGCTGTCCTCGAAGCCCCCCGGGCGCTGGCCATCAATCATCAGGGCCAGATGCTGTTCGCCCCCACGCAGACCGATGCCGGCTTCGAACCCGGCGAGGAGGCTACGCTGTGGTTCTGGGACGGGCACACTGCGACATTCCGTTTGAGAGGGATTACGCACAAAATCGCCCCGGCCGGCGACCACTTCTCCGAGCTCTGGGCCGTCCCCCAGCCCCGGTTGTCCGCCGACGGTGCGCACCTTTTTTGGTTCGCCAATCGCTTCGACAAAGTGGTCGAAAAGAGCGCCGGCGAACCGGAATCCTCGCTCGACCTCTCCACCCGCACCACTTTTCGCGCCTGGCAGACCGACCTGAGCGGCGCCCACGGCGCGGAACTCGCCGCCTTTTCCTTTCCGCCCTGCGCCTGCGGTACTGCCGTCTGTGAGGAAACCTGCCCCGAGGCTGAGGTCTGGTCTCCCGAGGGCGGCGTCACCGATTTTTTCCTCGTCACCCACTGGATACCCGGGCAGATCGGAGCCGACTACCAAGCCACTTTCGTCTATCGGCATTCCGGCAGCGCGTGGACGGTGAGCCAGCTTCCCAGTGTCATCGAGTACGTCCTCGACGCCGCGGAGGGCGGCGATATTCGAATCGAAGCCATCCTCGATGGCGGCTGCTGCGGCTGGGTCAACGCCAGCAACGACCGCACCCTGCTCACCCGCAACGGAAAGACCGTCGTCCTGTTCGACGAACGGGCGCGCTACCAGAACCCCGACTACGACATCAGCTTCTACACCCCGGTCGCCCGGCTGGCCCCGGGCCTCACTCTGGTGGCGTTGGAAATCGACTCCGATCCGCGGGCGGGAAGCGATATTGGTCTCTCCGACGAGGGCCACGCCGACCCCGCTCAACTGGCGCGGCTGCAGCAGGCTGTTGCCGGGCTGCCGACCGTGGAAGTCCTGCGGGCCGACGACCCTGACAAGCCCGTCGTTCGCCTGTCTCAGGCGCGCTTGGTGGGCTGGCTCAACGACAAAGAGATCCTGGTGCTCGAAGACGGCCTGTTGGTGGCCTTCAACGTCGAAACTGGTGCCCGCCGGAAGTCCGGCATCAGAGTTCCCCAAGCGGCCTTCGTCTTCCTGCGCTGAGAGAGAAGCTGAGAACCCGCGGGACTGGTTCCCGCCTCCCGCGGCCGCTGCTTGACAATCGCGGGGGCGTTTGCCTAGGCTGGCGTTCGCGCGGGGGCTGACCCGGTGCGCGGCGGCGCCCAGGCGGTGG
>CAYTXK010000256.1:835-1765 GCA_964441645.1 uncultured Acidobacteriota bacterium | reverse complement strand
TTTCCGAGCGACGGCTTCTGAGGAAGCGCCGATGAACGCACGCCAATGCCCCTATTGCGGTAGGCTCCAGCTCCCCGATGCCATCTCCTGCCCGTTCTGCCGCGAAACCTTGCCCGAGTACGCGTCGTCCTCAGTCCACTTCCGCAGCGTGGCGGGCACGACGCAGATTCGCCACGGTCTGCTCTACATGCTGCTGGCCGGGGTGCTCTACTACTTTGCCGGGGGGTACAGTACTTTCGCGCTGCCGCCCAACATTACCTGGTTTCTAATGCAGTGGGCGCTGCCGCTGCTGTTTCTGGGCGGGCTAGGGCTCAGCGTCTACGGCGTGTACTGCCGGATTACGGGATGAGAAACCAGCGGGACGGGTGCCAGCCCTGATTTTGGTTGCTCACGGGCGGCTTTCCGCTAGAATACGACGAGTGCGAGTCGTCAATGGGTAAGTTCAAACTAGAAGAAGAAAGCGACGAATCAAAGTCGCGGCAGACGGGCCGGCGGGAGCGGTACGCTGGAATAGCAGGCGAGCGCCTCCAGGCCACCACCGATTGCCAGTTCTCCCTGTTGCCCTATCAAGAGCTGGCGCGGACCGCTGGCGCCTGGTACGAGGCCGTAACCGAGGCCTTGCTGCGCGCCAACTACGGGCCGCTCGACGAAATGATTCGCGCCCA
This sequence comes from uncultured Acidobacteriota bacterium, assembly GCA_964441645.1. Lineage (GTDB taxonomy): Bacteria > Acidobacteriota > Terriglobia > Acidiferrales > 2-02-FULL-67-57 > CAYTXK01. Next base: position 1,100 of record CAYTXK010000256.1, on the reverse strand, counting down.
GGTGCGCGTGGCGGCCGACCAAGGCTTCGAGCTAGACGACATCCTGCAACTCTTGCGGTTGTTCCGCGAGGTAGCCATCAAGGAAGAGGGCTGGAACGAAGAGCAGTTCGGCGAGCTGGATATGGTGATTGACGAGGCGCTGCAGGCCTTGCGCGGGCAGGTGGCCTGGAGCATCCCGGAGGGGCTCAACTACCTCACCGGCGAGAGCCTGGCCGACCGCGAGCTCTCCTCGGTGGGGGAGCCCAAGAGCAGCGAGCGGCGCCAC
>CAYTXK010000256.1:0-823 GCA_964441645.1 uncultured Acidobacteriota bacterium | reverse complement strand
AAGCTGCGCCTACCCATTCGCATCAAGACCTATCTGCCGGTGGGAGCGGTGGACGAGATTACCCGCACCGAGAACGTGGCGCGCGGGGGAATCTATTTCGTTTCCAAGAACCCCTTCTATAAAGACGTGCGCGTGCACGTGATGTATCCCTATTGGGAGACCCCGACCGCCATCAACCCGGAATACCAGGCGGAAGTGGTGCGCATTGATGACCGCGGGGAGTACAAGGGGATTGCGCTGCGCTTCCTGACCAACCTCGGGCGGCAGAAGTCGCCTTCCTAGCCGCCGACTCGGCCTACTCGTTTTTCTCGACCGACTTCTGGACGCTGACCCCGTATTGATAAACCAGTTGCCCGCCGCGGTCGGCGCCCACGGCAAGGATTCCGCAGAGCACCACCAGCCCGGCCAGCAAAAGCTTTTGCGGGCCGCGACTCCATCGCCCGCGCCACCAGAGCGCCAGACTCACCACCGAGAGCACGACCGCCAGCCCGGCCGTCGTCAGCATCAGGGTCTCGTGCAATTCGATGACCTCAAAGGCCGCCTCGGGCACGGTCACTTCCCCTTCGGCCAGCAAGCCGGTGACGGCCGCGGCCATCGCGCCCAGCGTCCCGAGCCAGAGCAGCCACAGGGCCAGCCGTTCGAGGTCTGGGCGCGGTCGCCAGAGCGCCAGGGCTTGCACCACGAGCGCCAGCGGCAACAACACCACGGGAAAGTGGACGAACAAGGGATGGTAGTTCTCCATCGCCTTGAGGCCGGGGAAGAATTCCATGGGCGCCTCCGCCGTGAGATCTCAGACGAAGGCTACTATACCCAAGGGAGGCTT
>CAYTXK010000255.1:0-3597 GCA_964441645.1 uncultured Acidobacteriota bacterium | reverse complement strand
AAAAACTTCGGCCAACGACGACCGCTCCGGCTGCGCCAGCCTGCTGGAGATTGGCCGCGCGCTGACGCGGCTGATTAACGAGGGCAAGCTGTCCCGGCCGCGCCGCGACATCCGTTTCTGGTGGGTGGATGAAATCTCCGCGCCCTACCAGTATTTCGCCGATCACCCCGAAGAAGCCGCGCGCAGCCTAGTGGAGCTGAACCAGGACATGGTGGGGGCGAAGCAAAGTGCGGGCTGGCGTGTGCAGTTTCTCAGCCGCACGCCCTTTTCTCGGCCGAGCTTCTTGAATGCGGTGATGGAAAGCGCGGTCGAAACCGTTCGCCAGGCCAACACCGCCTTCCCCTTGCGCGGCGGTGTGGACGCGGGCGACTTCTCGCGGGCGATTTTCTCGACCCTGGGGACGCGCGAGCCCTATCGCGCCGAGGCAGTGGCCTTTTACGACTCCACCGACCACCTGGTGTTCAACGACGGCCGCATCGGCATCCCCGGCATTTCCCTCACCAACTGGCCCGATCCCTACATTCACTCCACCGATGACGACCTCTGGCAGATTGACGCCACCCAGCTCCGCCGCAACGCTTTCATCGTGGCCGCCACTGCTTACTACATTGCTTTGGCGGGCGAGCCGGAGACCTCAGGCCTGGCGGCGGTAGTGCTCGCCAACGCCCAGCAGCGACTGGCGCGCGACAGCGCGGCGGCCCTGCTCCGCCTGGCCGACGAGTCGGCCGGCACGCCGGCGGCGCGCTACGCCGACGCCGCGCTGCTTCTCGAAGTCGCCGCGCAGAACGAGCTGGCGGCGGTGGACTCGGCGCGCGGGCTGGTTCCCGCCAGCGGCCCGGGCGCGACGTTGCTCGCCAGCGTGCGGCGCCGCATCGAGATGCTCGCCCAATCGCTGCGCACCGACCTCGACACCTATTACAAGCAGGTCACCGGCTCGGCCCCCAGCGTCACGCTCAGCGACGAGGAAAAGGCAGCCGCCAAGCTCATTCCCGAGCGTACCGGGCCGCTGGCGGTAACGATGGAAAAGATGCGCAAGGCGGCGTCGGTCAGCGGCATCCACGGCCACTACTCCTTCGAGACGCGCAACCTGGTGGATGGGCAGCGGTCGGTGCTCGACATCTATCGCATGGTGCGCGCCGAAACCATCTCCGCCGGCGAGTGGTATTACGGTCCGGTGACGCTGGCCAAAGTGCGGGAAGTCCTGGAGAGCGCCGAAAAGGCCGGCGCCCTTCGTTTCAAGCCGCGCTGACCTTCCAGCCAGCGAGATGGGCAGACAAGAATGTCTGCCCCACCATCGTGTCTTCTCGCTTTCCAGGCCTGTAAGGGTAGGACAGACATTCCTGTTTGTCCGGCCCCTCAGCGAGCGGGCACGAAGCGGTCGTGGGCGAAGCGCCGCAACTCGTCCACGTATTCGCGGCGCGACTGCGAGAGCGGAATGGTGCGCTGGAGCTCGCCGAGAATCCGTTCGGTGGTGAGGCGCGGCGCCTGCTCGGCCAGCAGGCCGTAGAGCGCGGCGATGACCGCCTGCTCAATCTCCGCGCCGCTAAAACCCTCGGAGGCTTCGACCAAGGCGTCCAGGTTGAAGTTCTTCGCCTCCTGGCGGCGCAGCTTGAGGTGAATCAAGAAAATCTGGCGGCGCTCGCCGGCGTCCGGTAAATCCACAAAAAAGATCTCATCAAAGCGCCCTTTGCGGAGGAGTTCGGGCGGCGTCGAAGAGAGGTCGTTGGCCGTGGCCGCTACAAATACGGTCTCTTTCTTCTCCTGAAGCCAGGTGAGAAAGCTGCCGAAGAGCCTGCGCCCCAGCCCCGCATCCGCCTCGGAGGAGGACGTGGAGGCAAAGGCCTTCTCGATCTCATCAATCCACATCACGATGGGCGCCACCGCTTCCGCGGTTTCAAAGGCTCGCCGCAGGTTTTTCTCCGATTCGCCCATGTACTTGTCCAGCAGGCGTCCGGGGTCGAGGCGCAGCAGCGGCAGGTTCCATTCGCGAGCAATGGTCTTGGCCGCCAGGCTCTTGCCGCAGCCCTGCACCCCCACCAGCAGAACGCCGCGCGGCGGCCGCAAACCGAGTTCGCGGGCCTGGGCGCTGAAGCCCGCCTGAAAACGCCGCAGCCACTGCTTGAGGCTGTCAAGCCCGCCCAGCCCCGGATGGTCTTTTTCGATTTCAAAGTACTCGAGAACGCCGGACTCCTCGATGCGCTCTTTCTTAACCCTCATGGCCGCTGCGATATCGTGGGCGTCGAGAACGCCGTCATCGAGCACGGCGCGGCTGATGGCGCGCCGGGCCTGGTCGAGGGTGAGTCCCTTGAGGTTGCGCAGGAGCTGGGCCTGTTCGGTTTCGCTGAGACGGAAAGCAAAATTCTGGTTCTGGTTGAGGTCGCGGAAGGTGTCGATCATCACCTGCCGCAACTCCGCTTCATCGGGAAGGCGCAGCGCATAATGCGCCGACAGTGGGCGCAGTTCACTCGGCAACTTGAGCGTGGGCGAGGAAAACACAAGAGTTACGCCAAGCGGGGCGTTTTCCTGGGCAATCTCCCGCAAGCGCCGCACCAGCTTGGGGTCGGTCAGATAGGGATGGAAGTCGCGCAGCAGGTAGGCCGCCGGGATGCGGGCGGAATCAATGTGCTGCAAGGCCAGCAGCGGCTCCTGGGTCTGGTAGACGCACTGCGGCTGGCCGAAGCGGGTCAGGCCGTCGGTCACCGACCAGGTGAAAAAAGCCAGCTTCAGCTCGCGGCAGAGCGACGCCAGCAGAGCGATGAGCCTGTCCTCCTCCTGCGACTCCACCACCACCAGGGGATAGCGCGACTTGAGGAGCAGCCCCAGCTCTTCCATTGCCGCCGAGTATACTCCGGCCCGCCCGCCAGTGCAGAATCCGCGCCCCGAGGGCTAGTGCCGTTCCAACTTTTTGCGCCCGAGCCAACGCGAAGCCCAGCACAACCGCTACTGCGTGCAAAGTGCGCCCATCTAGTTGAAACTAGTTGGAACGGTACTAGTCCTTCAACTGCCCCGTTGCTTCGAGGTAGGCGCGTTCGATGATCCCGGCGACGCGCTGGTCGAAGGCCGGACTCTGCACACGGGGGCGAAAGGTTTCGAGGTCCACCGCCTTCTTCGTCTGCTCCAGGGTCAGTCCGCGGGCGACCGCGGCGCGCACCTGTTCGACCGCCGACTCCATCACGCTCGCCACCAGCTCCAGTTGGTCTTTGCCCTTCTGCACCGGGCCATGGCCGGGGATGACCTGGTCAAACTCGAGCTGGGCCATGGCGCGCAAAGTTTTCACCCACTCGCTCGGATAGGAGTCGCGGGGAAAGGGCAAGCCGCCGGTCAGCAAATCGCCGCTGATGAGCACGCGCTCTTTAGGTAGATAGACCACCACGTCGCCGCGCGTATGCCCTTTGAAAAAGTAGAGAATATGGATAGTACGGCCTTCTTTGTGCAGCGCCAGGCTGCGCTCGAAGGTGAGCGTGGGCAGGACGATCTGAATCTGCTTCAGCTCTTCGAGGTACGCTTTCTGGCGGGCAAGCTGCGCCCCGCGCTGCTGTTTCTGGTCCTCGCTGAGCGGCTGGCCCTGGTCGTCCACCCCTTTGCTGAGCTGCTCTT
>CAYTXK010000254.1:0-3613 GCA_964441645.1 uncultured Acidobacteriota bacterium | reverse complement strand
CCGCCGCCGACCTCCTGAAGCGCAAGCCCAAGCCCACTGACCAAGACATTGACGCCGCGCTCTCCGGGCACATCTGCCGCTGCGGCACCTATCAGCGCATCCGGCGCGCGGTTCACCGCGCCGCGGCCAGCCGAGGGAAGCCCGGGTCGCCCTCGAGTGAAGTGCGGCCGGGAGGTGGGCAATGAGTGCGACGACCCGCCTCCGCCATCGCATCAGCCGCCGAGCCTTTCTCCAGACCGGTGCCACGGGAGGCGCGGCGCTGGTTATCGGTTTCTATATTCCCTGGGACGCCACCGCGCAGCCGCCTCCGCCGCCCGCCGCGCCTCCGAACCCTTTCAATGCCTGGGTGAAGATTACCGAGGACAATCAGGTCACACTCATCGTGGCCAAATCGGAAATGGGGCAGTGGGTGCGCACCACCTTGCCCCTGATTCTTGCCGACGAGCTGGACGTTGACTGGAAAGCAGTGAAGGTCGAGCAGGCGCCGACGCGCCCGGATATTTATCGCGGCCTGGGCACGGGCGGCAGCTCGAGCACACGGGAGTCCTGGCTGCCGTTGCGGCGGGCGGGCGCCGCGGCCCGCGAGATGCTGGTAGAAGCCGCCGCCAAGAGCTGGGGTGTGGAGAAAAGCACCTGCGAGGCCGAGCTGGGCCAGGTGATCCATCGCCCGACGGGGAAGAAGCTTGCCTACGGCGCCCTGGTCCAGGCGGCGTCCGAGCTTCCGCTCCCTGATTTCGAGAAAGTTCCGCTCAAAGACCCGGCGAAGTTCCGCTACATCGGCAAGGGTGTGCCCGGCTACGACACCTCCGACCGTGTGATGGGCAAGGCCGGATTCGGAATTGACGTCCGCGTGCCCGGGATGTTTTTTGCTGTCATCGCCCGCTGCCCGACTTTTGGCGGCAAGGTGAAGAGCTTCAAGGCCGAGAAAGCCCAAGCCGTTCCCGGCGTCCGCCACGTGGTCGAAATTCCCGCGGTAGGCCCGGGGGCTTTCACGGCCGGCGGCGTGGCGGTGGTGGCCACCAACACCTGGGCGGCCCTGCAGGGACGGGACGCCCTGGAGATCGAATGGGACCGCGGCCCCACGGCGCAGGAAAGCACGGAGACGTTGCGGCAGCAGCTGCTGGCCGCGCTGCAGCAGGAACAGAAGGTCTTCCGCAGCGAAGGAGACACGGCGCAGCCGCTGGCGGGTGCGGTGAAGAAAATCGAAGCGGTCTACGAGGTGCCCTTTCAGTGCCACTCGCCGATGGAGCCGATGAACTGCACCGCCGACGTGCGCCCCGACCGCGCTGAGCTCTGGGCCCCGACGCAGTTTCCCGATTGGAACCAGGGCGCTGCGGCGCAGGCCACCGGTCTCGAACCCAAAAACGTTATCGTGCACACCACGCTCATGGGCGGCGGCTTCGGGCGCCGCGCCCAGGCCGACTTCGCCGTGGAGGCCGCCCAGGTGTCGAAGGCCGTGGGCGCGCCGGTGATGGTGGTGTGGACGCGCGAGGATGAAATCCAGCATGACTTCTACCGGCCGGCGGCGATGCACAAACTCATGGCGGGTCTCGATGACAAAGGCGACCCGGTTGCTTGGCACGACCGTATGACTTCGACGTCGATCAGCGCCTGGTGGGACCCGCCCGACCGCGCCAAGCCCGAGGAGAGCGAAATCGGCGGCGCGGTCGACCTGCCCTACAACATCCCCAACATCCGCATGGAATACGGGCCGACAAAATCGGGAGTGCCGGTGGCCTGGTGGCGCTCGGTCGAGCACTCCATCAACGGTTTTGTCATCAATGGCTTCCTGGACGAAGTGGCGGGCGCCGCGGGCGCCGACCCGCTCGAATTCCGGCTGCGGCTGCTCGAGCCGCCGCGCAAGGTCGCCGATCCGACGGCTCCCTCGAGCCCGCCGTGCGACACGCGCCGCCTGAAGGCTGTGCTGCAACTGGCGGCGGAGAAGGCCGGCTGGGGGAAGCCGCTGCCCAAAGGGCGCGGGCGCGGCATCGCCTGCCACTACTCGTTCCAGACTTACGTGGCGCAAGTGGCCGAAGTGTCGGTGAACGCCAAGGGGAAGGTGCGCGTGCATCGCGTCGTGTGCGCGGTGGACTGCGGCCAGGTGGTCAACCCTAACGGGGTCGAGTCGCAAATCGAGGGCTGCATCGTCTACGGGCTGACGGCGGCGCTCAAAAATGAAATCACCATCGCCGGCGGCGCGGTGGTGCAGACCAATTTCAACGACTTCGAAATGCTGCGCATTGATGAGATGCCGGTGGTGGAAGTGCACATGGTGAAGAGCAGCGAGCCGCCCACCGGCGTGGGCGAGCCGGGCGTCCCGCCCCTCGCCGCCGCCGTGGCCAACGCGATATTCGCGGCTACAGGCAAGCGCGTGCGGCGGCTGCCGATTCGCCCCGCTGACCTGTCCAAAGCCTGAGGCGCGCGGCTTTAGCCTCCCGCGCGTAGAGAGCCATTTCTTCCCAACGATTGCGGTACGCATGCGTCTAATCAAAGGCTCTAGGACAAACCGTAGCAGGAGGAACCCCTTGAAGCAGGAAAAACTGCCCTGGCGTCTCTTGGTGGGTGTTGTGGCATTAGCCGCGACGCTCGGTCTGTGCTCGGCCTACCTGCAGTCCCATGAGGCACCTCATGCCTCTCTGGGGCTGAGCGCGGCCGCTGAGAGCCCCGTGCTGCCGGATACACCCCCGGGCCGCAAGATGGCTGCGCTGCTGGCGGCCTTCAACAGCGGCACCCGCGCTACCATCTTGGAGTTTATTGCGGCAAACTATGCCAAGTCTTCCCTCGAGCGGCGCCCGGCCGATTCGCGCGCCGATACCTACCTAGACATGTATGAGGATAGCGGCGGCTACGACGTGGGCCGCGTGGCGGAGTCGTCGGAGTACATGGTGGCGATCGAGGCCCAGGATCGCTCGGTGGGCGACTGGGTGCGGCTGCGAGTTGACCTCGAACCCGAGCCGCCCCACGGCATCCTCGGACTGGGAGTTATGCCTCTGCCGGGGCCGGCCGACGCCCGCCCGGCCGGGAAGCTCACTGACGAGCAGCTCGCCGACGCGCTCCTCGCCTATGTAAAAAAACTGGAGGCCGCTGACCTCTTTTCCGGCGCTGTGCTGGTGGCGCGCGACGGCAAGCCACTTTTCCAGTACGCTTGCGGGCTCGCCAGCCGCGCCTTCAATGCGCCCAACCGGCTCGACACCAAGTTCAACCTGGGCTCGATGAACAAGATGATCACCGCCGTGGCCATTGCCCAACTGGCCGAGCAGGGCAAACTGTCGTTCAACGACCTTGTGGGCAAACATCTGCCGGACTTTCCCAACCGCGAGGTTCGCGACAAGGTAACCATCCACCATCTGCTCACCCACACCTCGGGTGTGGGCGACTACTTCAATGACAAGTATCAGGCCGGAGCCAAGGAACGCTTCCGCACGGTGCAAGATTTTCTCCAGCTCTTCCAGGACGCCCCACTGCAGTTTGAACCGGGCGCCCAATGGCGCTACAGCAACGGAGGGTTCATGTTGCTGGGGGCGATTGTTGAAAAGGTGTCGGGTCAGAATTACTTCGACTACGTGCGCGATCATATCTACCAGCCGGCGGGGATGAGCAACACCGACGCCTA
>CAYTXK010000253.1:403-3617 GCA_964441645.1 uncultured Acidobacteriota bacterium | reverse complement strand
CTCGCTGCGCTGCGACGCCAACGTCAGCGTGCGGCGGCGCGGGGCGGCGGAGTTCGGGGTCAAGACCGAGGTCAAGAACCTCAACTCCTTCCGCTACCTGGCGCGGGCGCTCGAATACGAAATCAACCGTCAGATTGCTTTGCTCGAAAACGGCGGCCGCGTCGAGCAGGAAACCCGCCTGTGGAATCTGGCCGCGGGCCGCACCGAGCCCATGCGCTCCAAAGAATACGCGCACGACTACCGCTATTTCCCCGAGCCCGACCTGCTGCCGCTGGTGGTGGACGCGGCCTGGCAGGAGCAAATCCGCCGCACGATGCCGGAGCTGCCGGCTGCCAAGCGCGCGCGCTTCGTCCAGCAATACGGACTCAGCGACTACGACGCCGGCGTGCTGACTTCGACGCGGGCGCTCGCGGACTATTTCGAAGCCGTGGCTGGTAAGGTCTCGAGCGCGAAAGCGGCCGCCAACTGGATTCAGTCGGAGCTGCTGGCGGTGCTGAAAGAATCCGGGCGCGAGATTACCGATTCGCCCGTCGCGCCTGAAGCCTTGGCCGAGCTCATCCGGCTGGTCGAAGACGGCACGCTCTCCGGCAAGATGGGCAAGACGGTTTTTCAGAAAATGGTGACCACGGGCCGTCCAGCACGCGAGATCATCGCCGCCGAAGGCTTAACGCAGGTAAAGGACAGCGGCGAAATCGAGCGGCTCTGCCGCGCAGTGCTGGAAGAAAACCGCGAGAAGGTCGAGCAGCACAAGAAGGGCAAGACGGCACTCTTCGCCTTTTTTGTCGGCCAGGTGATGAAAGCCTCGCGCGGTCAAGCCAACCCGCAACAGGTCAACGACACGCTGAAGAAACTGCTGGGAGTGTAAGGGCAAAGGGATGGACGAAACCAAGAAACCCGACCCGCCGCCGGATCTGACCTTCGCAGCCAGCGAAGAAGTCTACGACGTGGTCGAAGGCGCGCTGGTGGATTTGTGGAAAGTGGTGGACGAGCTGTGGCGCATCCGCCCGCCCAAGCCGGAGTACTACCGGGTAACGATTTTCGGCTCCTCGCGCATCCGGCGCAGCTCGCCGCTCTACGAAGACGTCTGCCGGCTGGCCACCCAGCTTTCCGCCATGGGCTGCGACATCGTCACCGGCGCCGGCCCCGGCCTGATGGAGGCGGCCAACGAAGGCGTGCGCCTGGGCGACCCCGAGCGGCGCGTGCGCTCCTACGGCCTTTCCATCGAGCTCCCCTTCGAGCAAACGCCGAACCCGTTTGTGGAGCAGGTTTATCAGCACCGGACGTTCTTCACGCGTTTGCACCACTTTGTGCTGCTTTCGAGCGCCTTTGTGGTGGTGCCGGGCGGCATCGGGACGACGCTTGAGACCATGCTGATCTGGCAACTGCTGCAGGTGCGCCACGCCTATGACACGCCGCTGGTGCTCATCGGGCCGATGTGGAAAGACCTGGTGGCCTGGGCGCGCAAGCATATGACGGCGCGGCAGCCGCTGCTCGCCAACCCCGAAGAAGTTAAAATTCCCACCTGCGTGGACACGGTCGAAGAAGCCGTGGAAATCATCCGCCGGCACCACGAGGGCTTCAAGCCATCCGCCCGCTAGGTTTTCAGCAGAAACTTCCGGCGCCTTTTCTCGGAAAGGACTCCGTGGACTAAGGGGCTAGTCCGAGGCGGCGGAGTGGCCGGTGGTCACGAAGTGGAGCTTTTTGTAGACCACGCCCAGCAGGGTGCGCAGCTCTTCGACGCCGGGCGTAGTGGCGGTAATCACCCCATCGTCAATTTCGTGCTTGATGGCGTCGAGCAGGGGCGCGGCGCGCTGGATGCGGTGCGCGGCCAGCACGTTGGTCTGGCGGCTGGTGGCAAACTGGTCGAGGGTGGAGTTGAGCAGGGCCCAGTTGGTGGCGCGGATTTTGTCCACCGCCTCGCTGAGGGCTTCGAGGATGTTGGTGGGGACATCCGCAAAGAGCAGGTTCTGGTCGACTTCTTTGATGTCGCTGACCGGCTTCTCGACGGTTTTGTCGAAGTGCGGCGGTATGGGAGATTTGGTCGGGGGTCGCATAAGCCCGCTCCTTGGGGAAAGACCGAACGCTAACCCGTGAAAACCCGGGTGTCAAGCAAGCGAAGCGCGAACCTGTTGACCTTCCCAGGGTGCGTCAGGATCAAAGGCACGCCTGATGAGAGCGCAGACCTCTCTCATTCGAGTTGGCGAAAACGGCCTGGGCTCAGCGCTGACCAGCCGCGCCTTGGGCAACGTGGTGATGAAATGCCCTTTGAGGTAAGAAACTGCCGGGAGGTTGGTTTCGCCAGGATCGAACTTCATCACCGTGGGACCTTCCATTCCGGTGCTGCTGAAGGGAACGATGAGAATAGAGTCTACGCGGTCACTCTGGTTGCGGGAGTCGAGGGACACAACCAGCACCCAGTGCGGCCGGGGAGGATCGCCGAGATTAGCTTTCCAAATCTCGCCGCGCCGGGGGTTCCTCTTAGAGGTCAAAGTTGAGTTCGTTCACGGTCTGGCCGAGAGCTTTTCCGAGGCGCGCCTCGTCTCTCGCTGCCCTGCGGGATAATCCGGCGAAATAGGCCGCGGTATCGCGCTCCAGACGGGCGCGATTTTCGGCTTGGCGGACCTTCTCGACAATCCAGTCTACGGCCTCGGCCATGGTTGTGGCTCTTCCCGTCTTCACCATGTATTCCAAGAAGGCGTGGCTATTCCGGGAGATGGTCGTCGACAGTTTGTGGCGCCGGTGGCCGACTCGCATATCCGCCTCCGCTCAAGGGCTAGAATGGGCCAGAATTATCCCCTTGTCAAGGGGATAATATAGGAGACTATTTAGGAGATAATTGCTGACCGGACCGTGGCGCGGAAACCGGAAAATGCCCCGCTTCAGAGAAACCGGAAGGGGTGTAAACTAGAGGAGTGAACCCGTTGGGGCGGGGTGCGTCTGGTAGCACGTCGGACTGTTAATCCCCATCTGGCTCTTGCAGCGTTGTGCATCAAAATGCACGGCCCCGTAAAATCAGCGGTTTACAGAAAACGGCTCTGCATCACCGTGCACTATTTCGCACGAAATTCCAAGTCGAAGGGGCACCACAAGGGGCACCAGAAAGCAACATTTCGGCACATCCCCCAGCTAGGGCATAATGTAGAGAAAGCAATGGCATTTGTGGTTCTCAAGAGCTACGACGGCGGCAAGCGATGGGAGCAGGGGCCGGAGTACA
>CAYTXK010000253.1:0-393 GCA_964441645.1 uncultured Acidobacteriota bacterium | reverse complement strand
CTGACCCTTGGGGCTAAGGACACTGGCATGCGCTATCGGGTGGAGGTGAAGGCGGGACGGTCGCGCAGGGCGGAACGCAAGAGGGTGCGTTCGAAACGTCGCCAGCGGTAGCTCGCAGAAGGTTGCTGGTCATGGTGGTCCTGCCTCTCTGATGCGGTGTTCCAAACCTGCTAAAAGGAAAAGGTTTTCGCACTCCGTCTGTGCTGCCAGGACAATTTGAGAATGGGAGCGCAGACTGGCTTGGTCGAGAAACTTCGATTAGGGGAGGACCCTACAACGAGCTAGCAGGGACATCAACTACCGGCTGTGGCAAGATAGGAGAAGTCGTTTGGGAGAGAACGGGAGACTCGCATGAGTCTGTTTGTGAAGGTCGGAACCGTAGCCGAGTTTGAG
>CAYTXK010000252.1:0-3620 GCA_964441645.1 uncultured Acidobacteriota bacterium | reverse complement strand
AGGTTGCGCGGATCTTCGACGCCGTCGAGCAAGACAAAAAGCGCCGGCGCCCTCGCCTGCGCGAGCAGGTCTTCCAGGTCGGTGTAGCGCTTGCTGCCGGCGAGCGCCACGACGCCCTGGTGCTTGGGCGTGCCGGCCAACTGGTCCAGCTCCTCGCGCCGCACCAAGCGCACGGCGGTGTTGGCGGCCCGGGCGGCGTTCAGAAGCTGCTGCACGCGCGCGCCGCCGCGACCCCGCGCGACGAGACCTGCAATCGCTCCAGAGGACGGCCGGCGGCCAGGGCCTGCTCGACCGCGTGGATGCCGTAGAGAATCGCCATGGCCTCAAACGAAGACTGAGCAGAACTCCAGCACGCGCTCGCGACAACTCTTGACGCGCACCGGGAGGTCAAGTTCGGCGCCGCGCTCGATGATCGGCAGCAGCTCCGCCAGCGGCGGCCCGAACGGTAGCCCGGTGAGCAGCACGCGAATTGGTTGATAGAGGTTGCGGCCGTGCCAGCCGGTTTCGCGCTTCAGCTCGGCGACGATTTGCTCGAAGCGCTCCACCGTCAGCCAGCTATCCTCCAGGGCGCGCTGGCCGAAGACCCGCAGCACCTCGCGCGCTCCTTCGCGCTCCATGGCCTCGCGACTCTCGGGAACGCGCAGATAGCTCTCCGGCTGATAGTCAAACACCAGCCGCGTCCGCGACGGCAGCAGCGAAAGGAAATCGAGTCCCGGGAGCACAGCTTTGATGAGGTCGCGCAGCCACAGGCGCACCGTCTCGCTCGGCTCGGCGGGCAGCCAGCCCACGCGCTGGTAGTACGGAAGCGCCAATTCCAGTAAACGGTCGAGGTCGGCGCGCTGGAGCCAAGCGTGGTTAACGCGGCGCAGGCGCTCGAAGTCAAAACGCACCGGGGCGGCCAGGAGTTTCTCCGGCGACCAAAGAGATAAAATCTCCTCGCGCGAAAGAATTTCCCCGCGCTCCGCCGGCGGCTCCCAGACGCTGAGAGCCAGGAAGTTCAAGAGCGCTTCGGGCAGCACGCCCAGTTCGCGCCAGTCGGCGACCGGAGTCTCGCCGCTCCACTGGCCCCACGGCGAGGGCGGGGATTCTTCGAGGGGTGGAAGATGCCGCGCCCACGCAGGAAGCTCGCCGCCCGGGGCCTCATCCTCCCCCTCCAAGCCCAGCCAACGCAATTCCTCGCCCCAGGGTTCAGAGTCGCGGCTAGCGGCTACCGTGAAGCGCTGGCCCTGCCGGCGCGCCTCGAGCCACAGAAGCAGCGCCAAACGCGCGCTTTCACCGGTGAGCGCGAGGCTGCGCGGAGCAAAATGGAGCGAAGCCATCGGGAACTAGAATACCACGCCCGCCACACCTGACCCGAAAGGCTATCCGCGCGCTAGTGGGAGTGAGAGCCGTAGCGAAGCGCGAGATAGCGCGCGCGCTGCCCGGGCGTGAGCAGGTCGCGCGCCGCAAGGTGAGCGGAGAGATGGATCCAGCGCAGCTCGGCGCGCGCGGCGGACACTTCGGCCAGCAAGCGGCGGACACCGGGTTCGTCCGGGGTACCGGAGGCAAAGAGTTTTTCGAGCTCGGCTTCCTTCGCCAGCACGTCGTGGCCTGCAGTCAACGCCCGGGTGTGCATGCGCTCGAACAAAGAGCGCACCTGCTCCTCCTGCGCCGGATTGAGTTCGAGTTCTTGTTGGAGTTCGAGGATGTGCTTGGGGCCGGGATACCCGTGGCGGTCGGCCACCAGCGCCATCCCGAAACCCTGGCCCTGCTCGAGGGCCTCGCGCTCCTGCTCCAAAAAGGCGTGATGGGCGGCCTGGGCGCTGGCGGCCTCACGGTGCTCTTGGAGAGCGGCGACCGGAAGCAGCAGCGCCAAAATTGCCAGTGCGAACAACCCATTGGCATGGGTTCTCATGTCAATCCTTTCGACGATCCGCCTCGCCAAAGGTTAGGCAGCCGTGCGCCGGGCCTTTCGCTGCTTGCGCGCCAGTAGCTCGCGCGCCAGCCGCGGCAGCTCCTCGTACTTCAGCTTGCCCTGCTCGTACAGCTTCCCTTTTGCTTTGGCGCGCTTGCGCCGCTTCTGGTGTTTCCGGGCCGCCACAAATGTTTTCTGCCGCATTCGCTTCACCTCCGAATCGCAAGATAGAACTTCTCCCGGCCTAGTGCCGTTCCAACTATGTCGGCTTAAGGGCGGCGCACCTAAGTTCTGTTAGCCGCAACAAGTTGGAACGGCACTAGCCGCCTTCCACCAGGACAATTGCCTGCGCCGCCATGGCCTCGCCCCGGCCGATGGCCTCCAGCCCTTCGGTGGTCTTGGCCTTGACGTTGACCCGCGCCGGCTCGAGGCCCAGCCTACGCGCCAGCGTCTCGCGCATTCTCTCAAAGTACGGCGCCAGCTTCGGTTCCTGCGCGATGACCACACTATCCACCTGCGCCACGTGCAGGCCTTTTTCTCCGAGCAAATCTCGCACGCGCGCCAGCAGCTCCAGACTGTTGACGTCCTTCCACTGCGCGTCCGCGTCGGGGAAATGTTGTCCGATATCGCCCAGCCCGGCAGCGCCCAGCAGCGCGTCCGCGATGGCATGCGTCAGCACATCGCCGTCCGAGTGCCCGGCCAGGCCCTTCGCGAACGGAACTTCAACGCCGCCCAAGATGAGTTTCCGCCCCTCGACCAGCCGATGGTAGTCATAACCAATCCCCGCGCGCATCCCTAGGTGCTCTCCTCGGTGGCCTCGCGTCTCAGCAAAAAGCTGGCAAGCTCGAGGTCGGCCGGCGTGGTGATCTTGATGTTGCGCTCGGAGCCCATCACCACCGTAACGGTGTGCCCGAGACGTTCGACCAGCATGGCTTCATCGGAAGCGCGAAAGCCTTCGGCGGCGGCGCGTTCGACCCCCTCGCGCAGCCAGTCGAGGCGAAATACCTGCGGGGTCTGGGCCAGCACGATGCGCTCGCGCGGAATGCTAGCGGTCACTCGCGAGGGCTGCCCACCGCCCGCGGGCTCCACCTGTTTGATGGTGTCGCTCGCCGGCCAGCCCAGGATAGCGGCGCCGGTCTCTTCGCCCGCCTCGATCACGCGCTCCAGGAGCAACAGGTCAACAAACGGGCGGACGGCATCGTGCACCAGAACGAATTCCGTTCCGGCGGGAACCTGACGAAGTGCGTTGGCCACCGATTCCTGACGCGATTCCCCTCCCTCCACCAGGCGCGCCCGGGCGGCGTAGGGCTCCTGCGTCAATCGCGCCTCGACCGACGCGCGGTCCGCTGACCGGATGGCGACGATGAGCTGAAGGAGCCGCGGGCAGGCGGCCAGTTTGCGCAGGGTCAGGAAAAGAATGGGCACGCCGTCGAGCTCCAGCAACTGCTTGGGCGGCAGCGCCCCCTGCGCGCTACGGCCGCCCGCCATGCGCACACCCAGACCGGCGGCGGGGATGATGGCGACAATTCGCTTGTCGGCGCTCATAGGGGAAAAAAAAAGAGACCGTTCAGTCGCTCGTCAGCGACCGGTTCGAACCCCGGGCGCCGTTTCGGCGGCGTCCCCTGCTGGTGAGGATTCTTGCGCCTCGCCTTCACGCCCGCCGGCGGGCGCGTGGCGGGCCGGGCGCGGCGAGCCGGTACCGGCTTGGCCGCGGGAGGCCGCAGCG
>CAYTXK010000251.1:0-3621 GCA_964441645.1 uncultured Acidobacteriota bacterium | reverse complement strand
CTTGTGATCTTGGTTCCGGGCTGGCACTCGGAAACAGCTCAGCCCGGGCCGGAAACGGCCTCCGCGCTCCGCGAGCAAGCCCGGGCCGTCCTCGCTCAAACCTCCGGCCGCCTGGAAGTGCCGGGCCTCGAGCAGCCTGTAGAGGTCTTGCGCGACACGTGGGGTGTGCCTCACATCTATGCCAAAACTCAACACGATCTCTTCTTCGCCCAAGGCTTCGTGGCGGCCCAAGACCGGCTGTGGCAACTCGACCTGTGGAGACGGAAAACCGAAGGACACCTGGCGGAAATCCTGGGGCCGGCCGCGGTGGAGCGAGACCGCTACGCGCGCCTGCTGCGTTATCGTGGCGATATGGAGGCGGAGTGGAGAAGCTATTCCCCTGACGCGCGCCAAATCATCGAAGCCTTCAGCCAAGGAATCAACGCCTACATCGCGCTTCTAGGGGACAATGTCCCGCTCGAATTCAAACTTCTCGGCCTGCGTCCGGAGGCGTGGAAGCCGGAAGTGTGTTTGTCGCGCCTGGCGGCCTACCCGCTGGCCGGCAACGCTGAGCAGGATCTGCTGCGCGCAGAGTTGGTGCACCGCCTGGGGGCGGAGCGTGTGGCTCAGCTCCTCCCTCCCGATCCGCCGCACGCTTTCCAAGTTCCGGCCGGCCTGAGCCTGGAAGGCATTGATGCGAGCATCATCGCGGGCCTCGAAGCGGCTGCCGGCCGAGTGGAGTTGCCGGCGCCGGAGGGCAGCAACAACTGGGCGGTCGCGGGTGCCCGGACGGAGACCGGCAAGCCGATTCTGGCCAACGACCCGCATCGCGAGCTCACACTGCCTTCACTGCGTTACCTCGTCCACCTGGTGGGGCCGGGCTGGAACGCCATCGGGGCCGGCGAGCCTGCTCTGCCGGGCATCTCCATCGGACACAACGAGCGCATTGCTTTCGGCCTGACGGTCTTTCCGGCCGACCAGCAGGATGTCTATGTGGAAACGCTTCACGCCAGCGACCCCACCCTTTACGCCGATCCCGCCAGCTCCACAGGCTGGAGCAAGCTGGTGGTGCTCGAAGAAGAAATTCGCGTCCGCGGCGAACCGCAGCCGCGGCGAGTGCAACTTAAGTTCACCCGTCATGGCCCCGTCATTCACGAGGATGCCACCCGCCGGCGCGCCTACGTGCTGCGCTGGGTGGGGACAGAGCCGGGGACAGCAGGCTACCTGGCTGGCCTGGCCATCAGTCGAGCGCAGAACTGGCAGGAATTTCGCCGCGCCCTCGAGCGGTGGAAGCTCCCGCCGGAGAATTTTGTCTACGCCGACATCGAGGGCAACATTGGCTACCAGGCGTCCGGGCTGGTACCCCATCGCGTGCGAGGCGACGGCCTGTTGCCAGTGTTGGGAAGCAACAGCGAAGATGAATGGCGTGGCTTTCGACGCTTGAACGAGCTGCCTCACGAATTCAACCCCGCCCGCCGCTACGTCGCCACGGCCAACCATAACGTTCTTGCCCCGGGCGAGCGGCGGGTCTTTGGTTTCGATTGGAGTTCGCCCTATCGCATCGACCGAATCCGCGAGGTCCTCGACCGTGCCCAAGGACATACGGTGGCAGATTCTCAGCGCTTGCAAGCTGACGTGGCTTCCCTGCCCGCGCGCGAGTTGCTGAAATTGCTCGACCAGATTCCCCCAGAGAAGCCCCGGCGCGCTCAAGCCCTGGCTCTGCTGCGAGCCTGGGACGCGGCCCTCGAAAAAGACTCAGCCCCTGGGGCGCTCTATGAAGTCTGGCTGGCTAAGCTGCGCGAAGCGGTCTTTCGACCACAGGTGCCGGATGACCTGTGGCAGCATGCTCGGGCTTCCTTTGGCCTGCCGACACTGTTGCGCGCCGTGCGTGACGCTGACCCCGCTTTCTTCGGGCCGGACGCCCAGCGACATCGAAATCAGGCGCTGGCTCAGTCGCTGGACGATGCCATCATGGAGCTGGAGGGGAAACAAGGACCAGAGATGGCGCGCTGGCGCTGGGGCGCGCTGCACACGGCGGAATTCAAACATCCGCTGGCATCAACGCCCGAGCGAGCCCAAGCATTGAACCGCGGCCCTGCGGAGCGCGGGGGCGATGGCAGCAGCGTCAACTCCACCAGTGGAGCCGCCTTCCGGCAAACTCACGGCGCTTCGTTTCGCGAAATTATCGATCTCAAGGATTGGGACCGCTCGGTCGCCAGCAACGTCCCCGGCCAGTCGGGGCAGCCGGAGAGTCCGCACTACGACGACCTGCTCGACCTCTGGGCGGCGGACAGCTATTTCCCGCTACTCTTTTCGCGGGCGGCAGTGGAAAAAAACAGTCGAGAGCGTTTGCTGCTGGTGCCGGCTGGACAGAAGAAAGATTAATTCAAAGCGAGCTGCTACGAACCGGCCACCGCTACCAGAAACTCCAGCCCGGGTTCCGGCTGAGATTCACGCTAAAGCTAAGGCCGAAAAGTCGGTCCCCATCGCGTAAAGGCGACAGGACGTAGCATGGGCTTCCGGCGGGCAGACCGGCCGAGTAGCAGAAATCCGGTCGTAGGAAGGGCCCGGAGTAGCGTCGGTCGCGTTCAAAAATCAACTCCTGCCGTGTCTCCAATCCAATCGAAAAACGGCCGGAAGCAAAGTCCAGCAGCCTCAGCCCCTTCAGGTTGGAATACCAGTGGCGAAACAAGAGAGAGCGGTTGGAGTAGAGCCCGGTCACGAGATGGAAGACCAGCGGGTGCAGGCGGTCGTTGTGGACGTAGTGGTATTTTTCCAAAGGGTGATGGTCGTACTGGGCGCGGACTTTTTGCGAGGCCTCGCTGAAGACATCGAACCACGAGGGCAGGGGTCGTAGGGCGGAGGCATCAGCAATAGCGGCTGGGCTCAGGCGAGGAGTCGTGGAAAAGGGAGAGTCGTGAGGAGGCCTCAGATGCGACGCTCTCGGTTCTTGTGCCGGTGCCGCAAGCGCTCCGAGGCCCAGGCAAATTACCAGACTCCAGCAGCGACCCATCTCCCACACTCCAAGCCGGCCCGGGACGCCGTACGGTGCAGGAGGAGGCAAGCCAATCTCGGGCTCCCTTCATCCCTACTCGCCTGGTGGACTGTTGTCAAGGGCGGCCGGGTTGCCTGGCAACGCCACCTCGCCGGCGTGGTATGATAGGGGACTCGTCGGCGGTGAGGGCCAAAGAAGCATTGCTCGGACGGCAAAGGTGGATTCTTAGTCCCGACACCATCTTGATGGCTAGCAGGCGGGGAAGACCATTGATGCTGAGTGAGGAATGGCAGTCATGAGCGGTCTCTCTCCCCTCGCCTTCGTCATCAAGACCCTGCGCCGCATCCTCAATATCGTACTAGTGGTTCCTATCCTTGGGTTTTTCATCCTTTTCGCCCTCCAGTTTCGGCCGACGGCGCCGTGGCACACCTGGCCCTGGGTCATCGAACTCCATCGGTGGGCCGATCCCGTTCTGCGCCAGCTGGACGTCTGGCTCCAGTGGCCGGAGGCGGCGCGCTACTACCCGCTGGCTGTAGGGATTCTGATTTGGATTGGAAAAGCGGCCGCGGACGCCAATCTTATCAAGCTGCAGCGTATTCTGACCCCCAAACGCGAGGAAGCGCCGCCTCCTCTGCGGGCTCCCGGAG
>CAYTXK010000250.1:2459-3627 GCA_964441645.1 uncultured Acidobacteriota bacterium | reverse complement strand
TACGGGGGGCGAGGCCTGGCCGGAGAAGGAGTCATCCTGGGCAATCCCACCGCGACCACCGGCTCGCAGGTCATTCTGGCCGATGGCAGTGCGGCGCAGATTGGGGGCCAGGACTTGTTTGTGCAGTCCACAACCTTCCAGCAGCTTGGCAGCATCGACAGGGGGCTGGGGACTTCCCTCACCCGCGCCGTGCAGGGGGACTTCCCCGACTACGGCGTGGGCGTCACCCTCTCCATTCCCATCAAGAACCGCGCGGCCCAGGGCGAGATGGACCGGGCTTTGATCGAGGAGCGCCAGGCGCAGACGCGCTACCAGCGCACGGTGAACACCATCGTGGTGGAGGTGCGCAACGCCCAGATTGCGGTCGAGCAAAGCCGGGCGCGCATTGACGCGGCCCGGGAAGCGCGGCGGCTCCAGGAAGAAACCCTGAGCGCGGAGCAGAAGAAATTCCAGCTGGGGGCTTCGACGATTTTCCTGGTCATCCAGGCGCAGCGCGACCTAGCGCAGGCGCGCAGCGCGGAGGTGCGGGCCGAAGTGGATTTCGAGCGGGCCCGCGTGGACTTTGACCGCGCGCTGGGCCGGACGCTGGAGCGCAGCAGCATCACGCTGGAGGACGCCAAGACCGGGGTGGTTAACGCCAAGTCGACACCGCCGCCTCCCAGCAACCCCTAAGACAGACTTCGACAACCAAGGGAGCAGCTTTCTCGTCGAGAAAGCTGCTCCCTTTCAGTTCTTCGCTTCGCGCTTGGTTGTCGCCTTGGAGGAGCCGGATCACATCCGCCATGGCCGCCCCCCTATCCCTCTAGCGCGTTCTCGTTACTTACGACACACGGAAGCGGCCAGGGCGTGGGTGTACTCGAAGGTGAAATGCTGCATTATCCGCTTTGACCATTGGCACATTTCCCCCGTCATCGCGGCCGAAAACGGATCGGACTCCATGCTCTTGAACATATCGCACAGCCCCCACAGCATCTTCGAATGATTGTAAATGTCCGTCGCAGCGAAAGCCTGTTCGTCTCCTTCCAGCAAGCCCCGCACGCCGGCGGAAAGTTCGCGCAAGTGTCGAGCGAGCGTGTAGTCGTCGGACTGGGTTTTCGAGAGGCTATCCGCCGTCCTCTGGATGATTTCGGGCGGAGCCCCTACGGCGGACCCCACGCGCATCGCCGAG
>CAYTXK010000250.1:0-2449 GCA_964441645.1 uncultured Acidobacteriota bacterium | reverse complement strand
AGTCATAATTCTCCTCGGGGGACGGCAAGGCCAAGGCGCCGGCCAGCAGCCGCGCGGACAGCGTTTCCGCACAGACAAAGAAGTCATCGTCCGCCTTAAACCAGTCTGAGAATTCCATCACTGCGTGCGCAAACTCGTCCGGCTCGCTGAGCGCATGCGCGTGAGCCATTGCCACCAATGTCGCTGTCGTTGGACGAAGCCGATACACCAGGCCGGGACTCTCTTCCGTCCCCACGCGGATAATCGCTGAAGCGGCGGGACGAATGAAGGGCCCGGAAAAACGCAAGATGTAGGAACCGGGCGGGACGTCTTCGAACGAGAAGGAAGCGGTTTCGTCCGTCTCGGTTGCTTGCTGGAGGCGACCTTGGGCGTCCAGCAACTCGACGCGGATGCCGAAGGGCCTGAAGGTGACGACCGTGCCGCGGAGTTCTGCCGCCGTGGCCACCGTCAGCGGGGCCGCCACGGCGATAATTGCCAGTGCGAGGTGGAAAAACCACGGTTTCATGGCACTCTCCCTTCTGGCTTCCGGGCTACGGAGCCGTCAGCAGGTCGGCGATGCGGTCAATCACCGCTGTGCTGTGGTAGTACATGCTATGTCGCAAACGCACTTGGGCGCCGATTTCTCGCCCTAACAACTGCAAGGTGTTCCGCACGGAGGCCACCCGCCGATCCCCGTCCGCCTGTCCCTCAGCGGGAAACGCGCTTTCCACAAGGCGAAGGGGAGACCGGCTGAGCTCCTCGCGTAACACCGGCAAAAGGTCTGGTGTAACGTCCAGCCGCGTCAAGACGCTCGATGGGTAGGTTCCCCCGGCGCCCAGTTTGGCCATTTCATAGTCGCGGAAGAGCACGGCGAGCCACGAGAAACCCAAGACAAACCGCTCCAGCACCACCTCAAGCAGCTTGAGAACGATACCGTCCACAAACGGTCGCAGGAATACCATCTCGGCCACGCGCTTGATTCCGTGCCAGCGGGTCCGTACTTCCTCCAGATAAAGTTTGCGGGGCGCTGCTCCCAAATGCAGGATCAAGTCGGCTTCGTCCTGGTGACTGGTCAACAAGACGGGAGGACGCCCACGCAGCCGTTCCCCCAAGAGTTTGGGCGGCGGCCCGTACGCTTGGCCCGCCCCTCGGCCAAAAAGGACGGGAACGAGCCTGACCGCCCAACGCACAGAAAAGTCAAACGCCGCGGCCAGCAGCCAGAACAGCCATCCGTACAACGTAACCAACACCACCGTCCACGCAAGCAAATCCAGCGGGCTGAAGTCGGCGGAGTAATCCACTCCGACCAACTCCATCCCCACCGCCAGCAACATCACTCCAATGATGGTCAGCAGAAAGAGGGCCACGAGCAGCCGCACCGGGCGCAGGACCGGGTAGTGGCAGATGAGCGGCGTGCCCAGCAGCACGACCCGGCGCGCCCGCACGCCAGCCGGCAGGTTTTTCAAGGCCTCGAGTGTGACGTTGCCTCCGTGCGAGTGGGCCACAAAGTTGACCTCGAGCGGCGAAGCCGGCGTTCTGCTCAACTTCCTCGCCAGAAGTTTCAGAGAGTCTGTTAGTTGCCGGGCTCCCGCGACTCGATCCCGATGACGGTTGGCACCGGACCAAGCGAAGTCCTTGTAGCTCATCTCCGCCTGCAAGGCTGGACGCCATACGGTGCCCGCCAAGCCACGCCGGCTCAAGGCCTGTTCCAATCGGTCAGCAAAAGTTGAGGAGGTGCCATCGCCCAGTTTCCACCAACTCTCGTCGGCGGCAAACGTCCCGTGCACGATGAGCGTGACCACAGCAGGCGCCGTGGAAGAAACGCTCGGGAAAGCCACGCCGCCCTCCCATTGGACGTGGAACTTACCGCGATTCTAGGGCTGTGTTCCCCAATAGTCAAACACCACGTTAGAGTTCAGCCTCTTCCGCTTGCCTCCTCCGGAGGGCTGCTTTATGATGGCGCTAGAGGAGATTGTCGTGCCTGACGAGACCAAGGCCCCGCTTATGACGGGGCAGGCAGCCACCGCCGACCGGCTGGGCGCGGAGCGCAAGCCGAGCGCGGCGGAGCGGAAGTGGGAAAATACCACGCTGAAGAAAGCGCTCGAAGAATCGCCCGAGCGCCGGCGCGAATTCACCACCATCTCCGGGCATCCGATCCGGCGACTCTACACCTCCGCCGACCTGCCCGACTTCGACTGTGAGCGCGACCTGGGCTTGCCCGGCCAGCCGCCCTACACGCGCGGCATCCACGCCACCATGTACCGGGGGCGGCTGTGGACGATGCGGCAGTTCTCGGGCTTCGGCAGCCCGGAGGACACTAACAAGCGGTTCCACTATTTGTTGTCGCAGGGCCAGACCGGGCTCTCGGTGGCATTCGATCTGCCGACGCTGATGGGCTACGACTCCGACCACGCGCTGGCGGAGGGCGAAGTGGGCAAGTGCGGCGTGGCGGTCAGCTCGCTGCGCGATA
>CAYTXK010000249.1:2754-3631 GCA_964441645.1 uncultured Acidobacteriota bacterium | reverse complement strand
ATGGAGCGCGGCTGGCGCGCGAAGACGCCGGCCCGGATGTGGAGCTCATTGACGAGGTGGCCAGCCTGGTGCGAGTGCGCGAGCCCCGGATGTACCGCCTGGTGGCCAACGCCGAGTTCGGCACCCACCGCCTGGAGTTGCAGGTGGGCGAGGCCGGCCTCGGCCTCTACGCCTTTACATTCGTCTCCTGCCCCACCGCCTAGCTGTGCTACCTTCTTGAACTCCCGTCTCCGCATGAAGGAGAACCCACGCATGCGAAATCGAGCCTGTGTCCTGACGGCGCTGGTCGTTATTCTCTCGGTCGTCTTACCGCTGGCGGCCGAAGCGCCCCGCCCCGCCACCAAGAGGCCGCTTACGCTGGAAGAAATCTACTCCGAGGCCGGGCTGACCGGGCGGATGCCCACGCAGCTCCGCTGGAGCCCCGACGGGCGCCTGCTGGCCTACCTCCTCCAAGCAGACGAGGGCGAGCAGCGCGACCTCTGGGTGGTGGACGCCGCCAGCGGCGAAAAGCGAATCCTGGTCAGCTACGACCAGCTTACCCATCTCGCCCCCTCAGCCGAGCAAGCCACCCGCGACGAACGCGAGCGCGAGCGCCTGCTGCGCTACGCCGTGGCTTCCTACGTCTGGTCGCCTGACTCGGAAAGCCTCCTCTTCACCAGCGCCGGCCAGCTCTATCTCTTCGACCTGGCTTCGGGCCAGGCGCGCCTGCTGGCCGGAAGTAAGCGCGACGTGCACGACCCCAAGTTTTCTCCCGACGGCAAGTGGGTGGCCTTCGTCTACGAGCACGACCTCTGGCTGGTACCGACCGAGGGCGGCGCAGAGAAGCGCCTCACCCTGGGCGGCAACGAAAACATCCTGCACGGCGACCTCGACTGGG
>CAYTXK010000249.1:0-2744 GCA_964441645.1 uncultured Acidobacteriota bacterium | reverse complement strand
CCCGAGGAACTCGGCATCCGCAGCGGCTACGCCTGGTCGCCCGACAGCCGCCGCATCGCTTTCCTCGAGCTCGACGAGCACCCCGTGCCCGCCTACCCCATCGTCAACTGGGTTCCGGTCGAGGCCCCGGTGGATTTCCAGCGCTACCCCAAGGCCGGCGACCCCAATCCCAAACCGCGCGTGGGCATTGTGGACGTGACCGCTGTGCTCGCCCGGCCCGAGGGCCCCGGCGGTACCGAAGTGGTCTGGCTCGACCGCGCCGCCGAATACATCCCCCGCTTCACCTGGACCGATGGCGCGCACCTCGCCGTCCAACTGCTCAACCGCGCCCAGACGGAAATCGAACTCATCCTGGCCGACGCCGCCACCGGCCGCTCGCGCAGCCTGCTGGTCGAGCGCGACCCCTACTGGATCAACGTCACCGACGACATGAATTTCCTGGCCAATGGCCAGGAGTTCCTCTGGTCCTCCGAACGCACCGGCTTCAGCCACATTTACGTTTACGGGCTCGACGGCGCCTTGAAGCGCACCCTCACCGCGGGCGAGTGGGAAGTGGGCGGCGTCGTGGGTGTGGACGAAGCCGGCGGCTGGGTTTACTACACTTCGACCGAACGCAATCCGCTCGGCAGCGACCTCTATCGGGTCAAACTCGACGCCAGCGCCCGCGAACTCCTGAGCGAAGCTCGCGGCAGCCACAGCGTCGTGATGAACGGCGCCGCCACCGCCTATGCCGACACTTTCTCGGCCTTGAACAAGGTGCCCGAAATTACTGTGCGCAACCTGGCCAGCGGCCGCACCACCGCGGCGCACACCGCCAAGCCCGTGGACGCCTACGAAATGGTCAATCCGGAGCTATTGGAACTGAAGGCGGCGGACGGCGCTCTGGTGCGCGGCTTGCTGTTCAAACCGGCGCGGCTCGAACCCAAGCGCCGTTACCCGGTGCTGGTGCACGTCTATGGCGGCCCGCGCGCTCCCACCATCCGCGACGCCTGGGGCGGCAGCCGTTTCCTGTTTCATCAATACCTGGTGCAGCAGGGTTTCCTGGTGATGCAGGTGGACGACCGCGCCTCGTCCCTGCTGGGTCACAAGTACGAGGCAGCCATCCACCGCCGCTACGGTCCCACGGCGCTGGCCGACCAGCAGGTGGCGGTGACCTATCTGCGCTCGCTGCTCTTCGTTGACCCCGACCGCCTGGCCGTCTGGGGCTGGAGCGGTGGCGGCTTCAGCACCTGTTTTTTCTTGACCCACAGCGACTTCTTCAAAGTCGGCATCGCCGTTGCCCCGGTGACCGACTGGCGCCTCTACGACTCCATCTACACCGAGCGCTACATGGGCTTGCCGCAAGAGGAGCCGGGAGCTTACAAGATAACCTCCGCCGTGGCGGACGCCGCCAACCTGCACGGGCGCCTGCTGCTGGTGCACGGCGACGCCGACGACAACGTCCACATCCACAACAGCCTCCAGCTCATTGACGCCCTCATCAAGGCGGGAAAGCACTACGACCTGTGGGTCTATCCGCAAAAGACTCACTCGCTGCGCGGCGCCCAGACCCAGTTGCATCTCTTCCGCCGCATCACCGAGTATTTGAAGGCGCACCTCTAGTGCCGTTCCAACTTTTTCGAGATAAACTCTACACGACAGTTTCTCGCGGAGAGCGCGCACATAAGTCTGCACTCGATTGGTCGAGAATAGTTGGAACGGCACTAGGGCGAGGCCGGCGCGACACCCTTGCGAAGATTGACAAAGGCCGCGCTGGCGCGGTAGGCTTCGCCTCACAGCGTCGGGGGAGTAAAAGCAGGGCTGCTCACGCATGCAACTTGATACCTTTCAGGTAACTCCCGCGCTGCCCGAGGAACTGGCCGGGCTGCGCGAGATGGCCTACAACCTGCTCTGGTCGTGGGACGAAGAGCTGCGCGCCGTCTTTCGCCGCCTCGACAGCGCCCTCTGGGACAAGACCTACCAGAACCCTGTCCTCATGCTGGGCAGCATCTCCCAGGAACGCCTGGAAGAACTCGTCCGCGACGAGAACTTCATGGCCTTTTACAAGCGCGCCTATGAGTGGCTGCAAAACTACCTCACAGAGAAGACCTGGTGGGAGAACCGCTACCCTTCCAAGCCGCTCATCGCCTATTTTTCCGCCGAGTTCGGTCTCGCCGAGGCCCTGCCCATCTATTCCGGTGGCCTGGGCGTGCTTTCCGGCGACCACTTGAAGAGCGCCAGCGACCTGGGCGTGCCCCTGGTGGGCATCGGGCTGCTTTACCAACAGGGCTACTTCCGGCAGTACCTGACCTCGGATGGCTGGCAGCAAGAATCCTATCCGGTCCACGATTTCTACAACCTGCCGGTGCAGATGGTGCCGGCCAAGGACGGCAAACCTCTTCAAATCCAGCTCTCGATGGCCGGCGAGCCGCTGCGCATCCAGGTGTGGAAAGCGCAGGTAGGGCGGCTGCCGCTCTACTTGATGGACACCAACATCCCGGCGAACCCGCGCCACCTGCAAGACATCACCGACCAGCTCTACGGTGGCGACCACGAAACCCGCATCCGGCAGGAAATCGTGCTGGGGATTGGCGGGCTGCGGGCGCTCAAGGCCATGGGCCTCGAACCCGTGGTCTGCCACATGAACGAAGGCCACGCCGGCTTCCTGGCTCTGGAGCGCATTCGCCTGCTGATGAAGGAGCACCAACTGGGCTTCGCCGAAGCGCTGGAGGTGGCGCGCGCCGGCAACGTCTTTACCACGCATA
>CAYTXK010000248.1:0-3635 GCA_964441645.1 uncultured Acidobacteriota bacterium | reverse complement strand
TAACCTCGGCGCCCACCAGCGCCAAAGGCTGCCCGTCGGCCCCGATGGTTTGCACAAGGCCGCTGATTTCTCCCATCTCTTGCGCCGCGAGGCCCGAGGGGAGCACCAAGGACAATAAGAGAAATAGAAGTCCGGTCCGGATCGGAGAGGTTCGGCTCAAGGGGACGCTGTCAGCTCCTTTCGCGTAAAGCCATTAGATGGCGCCAGGCCAGTCCGTGATGGCAAAAAGTGTTGGCGCTACGGTGCTCATCCTGTGCCCTCGCGAAAACAACCAGCTTAGAGGGCAATCTCCCAGGGTGTCAAGGAAGGCCGCCCCACCTGTGCTATGATGCCCCGCGCAGTCGGGCGGGTGGGGGGTTGTTCTCGGTCGGACACAAAGGAGAGGCCGGCGTGGCGTTTGCCATCACCGAGCGCGAACACATCGGCCCCGTGGTGCTGGTGGAGATGTCCGGACGGCTGGTGATGGGCGAGGGCAGTGAGAGGCTGGAAGAGGAGCTTCAGCGCCGCATCGCCGCTGGCGAGCGCGCCTTGCTGCTGGACTGGGCCGGCGTCTCCGTCATCGACAGCCAGGGCCTGAAAGCGCTGGTGCACGGCGTGATTTCCATTCGCAAAGTCGGCGGCCAGCTCAAGCTGGTGAACGTCGATCCCCGGGTCCACGATGTTCTGGAAATGACCCGCCTGCTGACCGTCATTGAAACCTTCGACAATCGCGAGGCAGCCCTGCGCAGCTTCGGCGGCGCTTGAGGCGCGCACGCTAGAGGAACGCCCGCCCGCATGATGCGCACTCTCATCTTCTGGCTCTCCAGCAAGAAAGCCTTCACCAATCCCATCGCTCGCACCGGCATGCGCCTGGGATTTGCCCGGCGCTTTATCGCCGGCGAGACGCTCGAAGAGGGGCTGCGCGTCGCCCAGGAGCTGAACGCCAAGGGCATGAAAGTCATGCTGAATCGCCTGGGCGAATACGTGGGCGAGCGCCGCGAGGCCGAGGAATCCTGTGCCCACTACAAAGAAATCTTGCAGGAAGTGGCCCGGCGCAAGCTCGATACCAGCATCTCCATCAAGCCTACGCAACTGGGCCTGCAGTTCGCTCCCGACCTCTGCCGGGAGCTGACCCTACGCGTGGTGGAAGAGGCGGCGCGCCTGAACAACTTTGTTGAGTTTGACATGGAAGCCTCGGACACCACCGAGACTACGGTGGAGCTGTTCGAGGCCGTCCGCCGCCGCCACCCCAATGTCGGCCTGGCCATCCAGGCCTATCTCTACCGCTCCGAGCGCGATCTGGCGCGGCTGAAGCCGCTCAACCCCAAGATTCGCCTCGTCAAAGGCGCCTACCGCGAACCCGCCACGGTCGCCTTTCCCCAGAAATCCCAGGTCGACGAAAACTATCGAAAACTGATGCGCGTGCTTTTCTCCGACGGCTTCGTCCCCGCCGTGGCCACCCACGACGAAAAAATGATTACCCTCGCCAAGCAGGTGGTGCGCGAGAAAAATCCGCCCCCCGACGGCTGGGAATTCCAGATGATCTACGGGGTGATGCGCCACTTGCAGGAGCAGTTGGTGCGCGAGGGCCACCGCATGCGCGTTTACATTCCCTACGGCAGCGAGTGGCTCCCCTACTTCATGCGCCGCTTGGCGGAGCGTCCCGCCAACCTCTGGTTCGTCGCCAAGGCCATCCTCAAGGGCGGCTAGCCCACCGCCCGGTTGCTCGCCGGTTTCTGCTTGACACCTGTGCTACCCTAGAGCGAAGAAAAAGCGAATAAGGAAACCCATGCCCACCAAGGAACTGACCACGCTCTCCGCAAGAGAAACCGGCGTCGAGGCCGCCCTCGAAGCTCTTCAGAAAAAATCCGAGCCGACACAGGCCATTACCGCCTTGCGCTGCTTCCCCGCGCAGGCCGCCCGCACGACTCCTTTTCCCGACTGGGTGGGCTCGCGCCTCCGCCAGGTCTACGCCACGAAGGGAATCGCGGAGCTTTACACTCACCAGGCCGAGGCCGCCGAGGGGATTCGTGCCGGGAAGAACGTTGTCATCGTCACCCCCACCGCCAGCGGCAAGACCCTCTGCTACAACCTGCCGGTGCTGAACCGAATCCTGGAAGACAGCTCCGCGCGCGCGCTCTATTTGTTTCCCACCAAAGCGCTGGCGCAGGACCAACTCGCCGAGCTCTATGACCTGATTAACCGCCTCGACCACGACATCAAAGTCTTCACCTACGACGGCGACACTCCCCAGGACGCCCGCCGCGCCATCCGTGCCCGGGGCCACATCGTGCTCTCCAACCCCGACATGCTCCACACCGGCATCCTCCCCCACCACACCCGCTGGCAGCGCCTGTTTGAAAACCTGCGCTTCGTGGTCCTCGACGAGCTGCACACCTACCGCGGCGTTTTTGGCAGCCACACCGCCAACGTGCTCCGCCGCCTGCAGCGTCTCTGCCGCTTCTACGGCTCCGCGCCGCAATTCATCTGTTGCTCGGCCACCATCGCCAACCCCCGGGAGCTGGCCGAAAAACTCCTCGAACAACCGGTGGAGCTGATTGACTCGAACGGCGCCCCCTCCGCCACCAAATACTTTGTCTTCTACAACCCGCCGGTGGTGAACCGCTTTCTTGGCATCCGCCGCAGCTATGTCAACGAGGCCGGGCGCCTGGCCTCGCACTTCCTCGACCACGATTGCCAGACCATCGTCTTTGCCAACAGCCGCCTCGTGACCGAGCTGCTGCTAACCTCCCTCAAAGAAAAAGAAGCCAGGCATCCCGCCGCCAGCTCCCGCCTCCGCGGTTACCGCGGCGGTTACCTGCCCGCCGAGCGGCGCGAAATCGAGCGCGGGCTGCGTCGGGGCGAAATCCGCGGCGTGGTCGCCACCAATGCCCTCGAGCTGGGCATTGACATCGGCTCGCTCGATGTCGCTCTCCTCGCCGGCTATCCCGGCACCCTGGCTTCGGTCTGGCAGCGCGCCGGACGCGCCGGCCGCCGCACCGGCGCTTCCGCCGCTGTGCTGGTGGCTTCCTCGGCTCCGCTCGACCAGTTCATCGTCCAGAACCCCGATTACTTTTTCGGCCGCTCCCCCGAGCACGCCCAGATCAATCCCGACAACCTCGAAATACTGGTCAGCCACCTGAAGTGCGCCGCCTTTGAGCTGCCGCTCGACGCCGGCGAGCGCATCGGCGCCGCCGACCTCACCACTCTATGCGAGTTCCTGGCCGAGCGCGGCTTCCTCCATCGTGCCTCCGACAACCGCTGGCACTGGACCCACGAGGCCTATCCCGCCGACGCCATCAGCCTGCGCCGCGTCTCCTCCGACAATTTCGTGATCGTTGACGAAACCACGGCCTCGCACGTCATCGGCGAGGTGGATTTCCCCAGCGCCCTCACCACGCTGCACGAGAAAGCCATCTATCTGCACGAAAGCCGGCAGTATCAGGTCGAGCGGCTCGATTACCAGGGCCGCAAGGCCTTCGTCCGAGCCGTGGACTCCGACTACTTCACCGACGCCATCTCCTACACCAAAGTCCGCCGCCTCGACACCCTTGAGTCCGAGCCTCAGCCCTCGCCCGAATCGTCCCTCGGCCGGCGCAATCACGGCGAAGTGGACATCCGCACCCAGGTGGTCGGCTTCAAGAAAATCAAGTTCC
>CAYTXK010000247.1:0-3639 GCA_964441645.1 uncultured Acidobacteriota bacterium | reverse complement strand
TACGCCAGCCGGTCGCTCAGGTCAACCCGAAGCGGGTCGACCTCCAGGGCCCGTTTCATTTCCCTGGCCGCCTCCTCTGGGCGTCCCATGACGCGCAGGTAAGCCGCGTACCGTGAACGGATGTCGGGGGAGTTTGGGTTCAATGCCAAGGCGCGTCCGAACTCTCGGGCCGCTTCTTCCCAGTTCCAGTCTCGCACCAGACGGATGTCGGCGAGGGCGGCATGGGCCTCCGCCAGGTTATCGTCGAGCGAGAGCGCCCGCTGCGCCGCCGCTTCCGCTTTGGGCCAGGCCTGATGGGGAGTCAGCGGTCCAGCCGCCGCCTCCCGCCAATAGAACCGCGCCAGCCCAGCATAGGCCGGGGCGTAGGAAGGGTCTTTGGCAATCGCCCCCTCAAAATACTCTTGGCTTTTCCTCCAATCAGAGGCAAATCCTTTGTTGAAATAAAACCCACCCCGTAGGTAAAGGTCGTACACTTCCGGATCGACGGGGCGAACCCGTGCCGGGTGCGGTCGGAGCTTTCCCTCCACCTGGCGGGCAATGGCTCGCGCCACCTCGTCTTCCAACGCCAGCACGTCTTGCATGTCGCGCTCATAGACGCCTGCCCACAGGTGCTCGTCGGTGCGGGCGTGAATTAACTGCGCCGTGATACGCACCCGCCGCCCGGAACGCGCCACCGTGCCTTCCACCACCGCGTCCACTTTGAGCTCCCGCGCGATCTCCGGCAACGGCTTGCGGGCTCCCTTGTACCGCATCACCGACGTCCTCGAAATGACGCGAATCGTCTCCATCGAAGCCAACTCTGTGATGAGCGCGTCGGTCATCCCGTCGGCAAAATACTCCTGGGCGGGATCCCCGGAAAGGTTTTCCAGCGGCAGGACCGCCAGCGAGCGGATGGGCGCGGCGACCGCCCCTGTTTGTTGCCGTTGCCAAAACCAAGCTGCCGCCAGGCCCAGCAGGACGGCCGCCACGGCGAAGAGCCCTGCTCTCCCCAGCCGAGGGCGAGGCCGCTTGGCCGGGGTCAGGGTCGCCGCCACGTGTTCCACCGGAGCGATGAACTGGTAGCCGCGCCGCGGCAGCGTCTCGATGTAGGTGGGCTGTTCCGCCGAGTCTCCCAGCGCCTCCCGCAGGCGGTTCACGGCGGCGTTCAGGCCGTGCTCGAAGTCCACGAACGTCCCGTCAGGCCACAGTTCCTTTCTCAGCTCCTCTCGGCTGACCGGTTCCCCGGGGCGCTCGAGCAGCATCGCCAAGACCTGAAAAGACTGCTCCGGGAGTTTGATTTTCAACCCGCTCCGCCGCAAGCGCCCGGCGTTCAGGTTGGCCTCGAAGGGCCCGAAGCGGATCGCTTGGCGTGTTGTGCTGGTGCTCCCCATCGCCGACGCTATCATCAGGCCCGGCTCAGACTCCCCCACTTGCCACGATGGTGCACCCTTAGACTTACCACTGTCAACTACACCTTCGTGCCACGGGCTGCCGGACGCCTTCCCCGAGTTGATTCTCTCCTAAGTCCTTTGCCATCTTGAGGTTACCCTGCGACGTAAAAGTGCGCCAGTTGTGAGGCGGCGTGCATTGCCTTCTCCGCCCGCTCACCTCATAGTGGCGCGCGAAACGGAAAGACGTACGGGCGTGAATTGCTACGCTGAGCGCCGATTAGCTTCCATCCTTTCGCGTGGGGGTGCCACATGAAGACCCTTTCCCTTGTTCTCCTCTTCGCTGCGGTGAGCCTGAACGCTCAACCGCCGGTGCCACGGGAAACGCCAACCGAGACGGTTCGCGGCCCGATGCGGGCTGAACCGGAAGCGCCGACGAAGGCGGAGCCTGGGCCGGTGGCGGAGGCGGCGACAGTGCGGTTGATTCGCTTCAGCGGCGCGCTGCGCGACGCGCTCGGCCAGCCGCGCACCGGCACGGTCGGGGTCACCTTCGCGCTCTATAAAGAGCAGAGTGGCGGCGTCCCGCTGTGGCTGGAGACGCAGAACGTGGAGCTGGCGGCCGACGGCCGCTACACCGTGCTGCTGGGGGCGACTCTCAACGAGGGTTTGCCGCTGGAGATTTTCTCTTCGGAGGAGGCGCGCTGGCTGGAAGTCACCGTTCAGGGCGATCCCGAATCCCGAAGTTTCGGGACGGGAGAGCAGCCGCGGATTCTGCTGGTGAGCGTGCCTTATGCGCTCAAGGCGGCCGACGCCGAGCGGCTGGGCGGCAAGCCGGCCGAGGCTTTCTTGCTGGCGGCGGGCTCGGGCGAGATTTCGGAAAAGAGTGGCAGCGGCCCGGGGCAGGCCTTCAGTTCGGGCGGGGACGGGACGCTGGCGCAGGTGGTGAGCGGGACCGTGGATCGCATCGCTAAGTTCACGGCTACCGATGCGGTGGGCGACTCGGAAATGCTGCAAGTAGGTACCGACATCGGCGTGGGCACGACGACGCCCATAGGGAAACTGCACGTGCAGAAGACGGGCGCGCTGACCAAGCTGGTGGTGGGGAACCCCAACCCGGTGGGGAACAACGCCGCCGATGGGTTCATCCAGATTTTCGGCGAGCACAACGGGGTGGTCAAGTCGGTCTTCATCCAGAATATTGGCGACAGTTTGCAGCTCAACGGGGCCGGTGCAGGCGTGAACATCCAGCTTCTGGGACAGAGTGAGACTTCGATTCTGAACGGGACCTCGCTGGGCGTGTACAACTCGACCAACGCCAAGCGGCTGTACATCCGCCACGACGGCACGCGGGTGCTCTTCTCCACCTTCGGGACGGGTGCGGGCGGGATGGCCTTCCGCCCGGTGGCCAATCTGACCAACGCCTTTGAATTCCAAGTGGCGGGCGGCGCGACCACAGTGATGAATATTGATACCACCAATCAGCGGGTGGGCATCGGCACCGTGGCGCCGGGCGCCAAGCTCGAGGTGGCGGGGCAGGTGAAGATCACCGGTGGCTCGCCCGGGGCGGGCAAGATCTTGACCTCCGACGCCGCTGGCCTGGCGAGCTGGGGGGATCCTGGCAGCGGGACGGGTGACATCTCGGCGGTCAACACCGCAGCCGGGAGCGGACTCGTTGGCGGTGTCACCATAGGCGCCGCTGATTTAAGCCTGCTGACCAGTTGTACCGAGGGAAAGTTGCTGAAGCGACTTTCGGGTGCCTGGACCTGCGCGGACGACATTGACACCGATACCAACAGCGGGGGCACGGTGACGAGTGTGGGCAGCGGCAATGGCTTGACCGGCGGTCCCATCACCGTCAGCGGCACCCTGAGTGTGCTCTTCGGGGGCGGCGGCGCGGCCACCACGGTGGCGCGCAGCGACCACGCCCACGCTGACACCTTCGTCGACGTCACCGGCGACACTATGACCGGCGGGTTGACCCTAGCCGCCATCGGCACCGCAACCGTAAGTGAGAACTTTCCTTCCAATTTCTTTGACGTGTTCGCTTCAGTGCATAACGGCACCAACCCGGTCAACAGGCACTTCCGCTGGCAGGCCGACCCGGTGGGCCCTCTGGGCGATGTGGACGGCTCGGCCCAGCTGAGCCTGCTATTCGCTCTAGGAAACGACCCGCCCGCGCCCACGGGTGTCTTCATCGAGCCCGGCGGCAATGTGCACGCAACTTTCTTCACGGGCGGCTTCTTCGTGGGCAACGGCGCGCTGCTCACAAACC
>CAYTXK010000246.1:0-3658 GCA_964441645.1 uncultured Acidobacteriota bacterium | reverse complement strand
GAAGAGCTTCTCGCGGAGGGCCGCGCCGGCGCTCCCCCGGCCGGTGGCGAGGGCCAGCGCCGCCCGGAGGCGGAGGAGCGACGAGACGTCCGGAGCGCGCGCGAGCCGTAGCAGCTTCCCCTCCCCGCCGGTGCCCTGGGAGAGGAAGTCCTCGGCGGCGCGGGAGAAGCGGGAGCTGTCCCCCTCGAGCCATATCTCGCGCTCCCGCTCGCTCAGGGCGCCCGTCAGCTCGAGCAAACGGTCGGCCAGGGTGGATTTTCCGTGGTCAATATGGGCGATGATGCTGAAGTTGCGGATGTGGGCTTGCTCGGTCATTCGCGCGGGTCGCGGCTCAAACTTGGCAGTCTGACACAGTTCGGCGGGATCGGGTAGGGCGGCCCGCGGTCGCCCCGGCGCGGCGGAGACCTTCTTGCCGGGGCTACCGGTGCAGGTATATAGTGGGCGTTTCCTGCCGGGCGGTCGGGGGACCTGGGGCGCCCGGAACCGGATAGGCCCAACACTGATGGCAGACTTGGACAAGCTTCTCGAACGGGCGGAGAAGTACATCATCAAGGGCAAGTTCGAGGCGGCGGCCGAAGAGTACAAAGAGGCCTACAAGCTCGTCCCGCAGAACCTCGATCTGCTGCGCACCATCGGCGACCTCTGGGTGCGCGCCGGCAAGAACTCCGAAGCCGTAAAGTTCTATGGCGAGCTCTTCGACAAATACGCGGAGAAAAACGACGCCAACAAGGGCGTGCCTCTTTTCCGCAAGTCGCTGCAAGACTCGCCCCAGTCTCCCGAGCGCCACTTTCGTTTCGGCGGTTTGCTGCAACGCCAGGGGAAGGCCGACGACGCCCAGCAGGCCTACACCACGGCGCTTGAAGGCTTCCGCAAGAGCGGCAATACGGCAGGCATTTTCGACGTCCTCGACCGCCTGGCAACCCTGGAGCCGGACAACGTCGAGCGCCAGGTGGAGTTGGGCGAGCAAGCTACGCGCATGGGCAAAGGTGAGGTGGCTGCCAAGGCCTTCCTGCGCGCCGGTCAGTTGCTGCGAGCCGATAATCTGGACCGCGCCATCGAGTTCCTGGAGCGAGCCTTCGAGTTGGCTCCGGAGCGCAGCACCGCCTTGAGCCTGGCCCAGACGCGCCTGGACAAAGGGAAAGCCCACGAAGCGGCGGAACTGCTCCTCACCTATTACGCCGAAGGGGAGCAGGACCCGGCGGTGCTGGAAACGCTGGCCGCCGCCTTGCTCGCTGACAAGCGCTTGCCGCAGGCGCAGGAAGTGCTGGAGGCGTTCTACAACATCAAGCCGGACAGCTACGACAAGCTCTTCGACCTCGCTGACCTCTACTGTAAGACAGGGGCCGCCGAGAAAGGCGTAGAAGTCCTCCGCCGGGTGAAGGAGAAGTTGTTCGCCGCCGAGCGCCAGCGGCACTTCCTGGCTCGTCTCGAAGATGTCTTCAAGGCCAACTCTACGGTCATCCCTCTGGCCGAATTCTCCGCCGCCCTCTTCAACGAGCTCAATCAAGATGCCCGCTACGGCATGGTCCTGACCAGCCTGTTCGACCTCTACGAGCAGACCCAGGACCACAAGGGAGCGGCCGATACCCTGGAGCGCCTGATTGACATCGATCCCTACGACTTCAACCACCAGAAACGCCTGGATAAGTTGCGCGGCAAAGTGGACAACGCCCGCTACCGCAGCATCGCCTCCCGCATCGCCAGCTCGGCCACAGGTCCCGGCCAGGCCCCCGCCTCCGCTGCCGGGGAAGAACAAGTTACCGATGTCTCCACGCTTGACCCCGGCCGGCGCCAGGCCCTACTCGAAGACATGATCGTGCAGGTGGAGATCTTTCTCCAGTACGCCCTGCGCGCCAAGGCCGTCGAAAAGCTGGAACAGGTCTACAAATTGTTCCCCGGCGAAGAGGGGCGCAACGAGCGTCTCCACCGCCTCTACGAGCTGTCCCAGTACTTCCCGCCCGGGCTCAAGGGACCGCCATCGCCCGGCGGTGCGCCCGCCATGGGGGCCCCCGCACAGGCCCCTGCTCCGCCTCCACTTCCAGCGGCGGCGCCGATGGAGTCGGTCAGCGACCTGGCGAAGATTTCCGAGATTACCCATGCGCTGTACCGACAGACCGCGCCCAAGACGGTTCTGCACACCGCGGTCAGCGAGCTGGGGAAGCATCTGCGCACCAGCCGCTGCCTGGGGATTCTGGGCAAACTTGGCAAGCCGCCTTCGACCGCCGTGGAATTTTGCTCGCCGGGCGTGCCGCAATCCCCCGGGACGGCAGTGATGAAACTGTTGGGGTTGCTCAGCCACGCCAGCCTCGATCCCGAGACCGGCGTGGTGCTGGACATCAGCCTCAGCCCGGAGTTGGCGCAAGTGGGGGCGCAGGCGGTGCTGGCCATGCCGCTCATAAGCAAGGAAACGCATGAGGACGAAGGGCTGATCGCACTCTCCCAGTCCGACCGTCCCCGGCAGTGGAAACCCAATGAGGTCTATTTGGCGAAAGCGGTCGCCGACCAGGTGGTCACCGCCATCAGCAACATCAAGCTGCGCACCTTGATGAAACGCCTGTCGGTCACCGAGGACGCCAGCGGGCTGCTGCCGCGCCCCAGCTACCTGGATGTTCTGGTGAACGAAGCCCAGCGCTCCAAGACCCAGGGCACCCCTCTGGTGGTGGTGCTGCTGGAGCTGGACAAAGGAGTGCAGCTGTCACGGCAGATGGGCGACGCCGCCCTCGGCGCCTTTATGCAGCAGGTGGGTGAAGCAGTGCTGGCGGGTGTGCGCCAGACCGACATTGCTGTCCGCTACACCTCGACCAGCGTGGCCGTCGTGCTGGGCGATACCACCATCGAGAAAGCCCGGCCGGTGGTGGAGAAACTCCGCGCCAAGCTAGGCACGCTCACGCTGCCCGGCGGAAAAGATTCTGTCAGCTTCAGCGCCGGGCTGAGTGAAGCTGCCGTCCGGCCCGACTACGACCCTGCGGACATCGTGACCGACGTCATCAACCGCGCCGAGTTCTCTCTAGAAGAAGCCCGCCTGAAGGGAAATACGGTGGTGGTGCGTTAGTCGCGAGCGCGGCGGGCCCACTCCGGGCCGCAGCTTTCAAAGCGCAGCGAAGACCCCGCGCAGTTGTCGGCAAGCCGCGGCAGGAGATTCTGAGGAGGCGAATCGCGATGGAGATTCAGAAAGTCGGTGTGGTGGGCTGCGGGCTGATGGGCTCCGGCATCGCCCAGGTCATCGCCCAGGCGGGCTTCTCCGTCACCGTGCGCGAAGTCTCCGATGAGCTGCTCGACAAAGGCTTCCAGGGCATCGAGCGCAGCTTGCAGAAATTTGTCGACAAAAACCAGTTGAGCGAGGTCGAAAAGAAAGCCACCCTGAGCCGCCTCAAGCGCACCACCAGCGTGGCCGACCTCAAGGATTCCGACCTGGTCATCGAAGCCATCACCGAAAATCCTAAGCTCAAGAAAGAATTGTTTGCTGAGCTCGACCGCCTCTGCCCGCGGCACACCATCCTAGCCAGCAATACCTCTTCGATTTCCATCACCGAGATGGCCGCCGCCACCAAGCGCCCGGACCGCTTTATCGGCCTGCACTTTATGAATCCCGTTCCCTTGATGAAACTGGTCGAGGTCATCCGCACCATTCAAACCTCGGACGAAGTGTTTGAGACCG
>CAYTXK010000245.1:3439-3664 GCA_964441645.1 uncultured Acidobacteriota bacterium | reverse complement strand
AACGGTCCACCAGCACCACCAGAGAAAAATTCCGCCCGCCGTTGCCGCGGGTGGCATAGTACGGCTTCTCCGGCTCGGTGCGTCCGTGCGTAGAAACAATCAGCTGGTTCTTGCTCAGGAACATGTCCGACACGGATACGCCCTCAGTCAGCAGGCCGCCGGGGGTGACGCGCGGGGCGAGGACTAAGCCCGCGAGCGCCTCCGCGTGCAGGCTGCCGAGCGCCC
>CAYTXK010000245.1:590-3429 GCA_964441645.1 uncultured Acidobacteriota bacterium | reverse complement strand
GTGTCCGCGCGCGTATTGTGGAGCGGCCGCGACGATTCGCCGGAGCTCATCGAGCGCCCGGTCGGTGTGACCCAAGCGCAGGAGCGCGTTGGCCAGTTCCTCGTGGGTTTTCTCGTTGAAGCCCACCAGCTTGATGTAGCCGACTCCCGGCCGAAGCTCGAAGAAGTACTCGACGCTGAGCCGCGGAATTTCATCCCGCGTGATAGCGAACGCCAGCGGGCCCTCCCGTCCTTCGCGCTGCACTTCTACGTGCACCACCGTCCCTTTGGGCCCTTTGAGCATGTCGGCGATCTCGCTCGTGCTCAGGCCCTCGACCAGCGTGCCGTCCACGCGGTAAATGGTGTCTCCGGGCCGCAGGCCGGCCTTGTAGGCGGGCGAGCCCACGAAGGGCGCCACCACGATGGTGTGGCCCTCGCGCGGCGCCACCATCATCCCCACGCCATAGTAGGCCCCGCGCTGATCTTCCCTGAGCAGGGCGAAGGCGCGCGCGTCGAAGAAGGCGGAGTGTGGGTCGAGCACCCGCAGCATCCCCGGGATGGCTCCCTGGTAGATGGCGCGGTCGGGGTCCACTGGCTCGGCGTAGTTCTGCTCGACAATGGCATAGACCTGAGTAAAGGTCCGGATGGAATCCTGGATTTCAGAAGCGCCCGCTACCGTCGCCTGAACCCGCGGGCCGTAAATCCCCCCCAGAATGCCCGACACCAGTACCACCGCCACCGCCAGCCACACTGCCCGTTGACTTGAACCCTTCATGCTTTGTTCCGCTCTCCTAAGATTTGACGCTCGCCTCGAGGCGTCGCAAGCAGTATAGCACAGCGGGCAGAAGCCGCCAACGCCCTCTCAATCTGCGTTCGGTCGTGGCTTGCTTGACACTCCTTCTGCCCAACCCCTAAGATGCCTTCGGAAGGAGTGGCGATGGGTCCCCTGGGCTTCCCCGAGATTCTCCTGATCCTGGTCGTAGCCCTGCTTCTCTTCGGGCCGCGCCGCTTGCCCGAGCTGGGCCGCACCCTGGGCCGCAGCTTGGCGGAATTTCGCCGCGCCTCGTCCGACCTGCGGACCACCATCGAGAGCGAAATCCACTCCCTCGAGCGCGAGGCGAATACCCTGGCCGACACTCCTCGCCCGCCCTCTGTTGATCCCGCGCCGCGAGCCCCCGCTTCAAAGCCTGAGGAACCCTCCTGAGCGAGCCCACCATGCCCACGGGGCAGGAAACCGCTGCGGGGGAATCGCAAGCCGAAGTCGGCGCCACCATGGGCTTTTTCGAGCACCTGGCGGAGCTGCGCCGCAGGCTGATTTATTGTCTCGCGGCCATCACCGTGGGCTGCATCGCAGGGCTTTTCGCCTGGGATTGGGTTTACCGATTTCTCTCCCAGCCCATGCTGGCGGCTTTCGCTGAGGCCGGCCTGGAAAAGCGCCTGGTTTTTACTGACCCGCTGGCGCCCATCAAGTTCGCCCTGCAAGTCGGCGTCTACGCGGGCATCTTCCTGGCCGCCCCGGTCATCTTTTGGCAAGTATGGTTGTTCGTGGCCCCCGGCCTCTACAAGCACGAGCGCCGCGCCGTGCTGCCCTTTGTGGTTTCGTCGTCCGGCCTGTTTGTTCTGGGCAGTTACTTCGCCCACCGGGTGGTCTTGCCGATGACGCTCACCTTTCTGCTGGATTTCGGGAGGGATTATTTCGAGCCCTTCATCAGCATCAACGAGTATTTCAGTCTCTGGCTGACGATGGTGCTGTGGATGGGAGTCATCTTCCAGCTTCCCGTCCTGATTTTCATTCTTTCTTGGCTCGGCCTGGTGACTCCGGGCTTCTTGCTGCACTACTTCCGGCACGCGGTCCTGGGTATCATAGTGGCGGCTGCGGTCATCACCCCCACCACCGACGTTTTTACGATGATTGTGTTCGCCGCTCCCATGATTGCGCTCTACGTGGTGGGCATCGGGATCTCTTGGATCGTCAACCTGCGGCGCGCCCGCGCCCGACGTCTGGCCGAGAGTGGCGGCTGATGGCCTGGCGCCATTTCATTTTGTTCGCGGCGTTGCTGTTGACCCCCGCGTGCGTCCTGGCAGAGCAGCCTTCGCCCCAGCGGGTGAGTGGCCAGCGCGCCCTCGAACACGTGCGAGCCCTCGTGAACGCTGGCCCGCGCATCCCCGGCTCTCCCGGACACCGGACCGCGCAAGACTACATCCTGAAGCAGCTCCGGCAGGCGGGCGCGGAAGTCGAGCAAGTGGACTTTGTCGCCGAGACCCCGCTGGGCAAACGCCCGATGAAAAACATCATCGGCAAGATTTCCGGCCGCAGTGCCGACCTCATTGTTCTGAGCGGCCACTACGACACGCTGGTCGAGGAAGGCTTCCTCGGAGCCAATGACGGCGGCTCTTCGGCGGCGCTGCTGCTGGAGATGGCACGGGTGCTGGCTCGCGCCCAGCCTAATACCACCGCTGTGTGGGTCGTGTTTTTCGACGGCGAAGAAGCGATGCGCCGCTGGAGCGCCACCGACGGCCTCTACGGCAGCCGCTACCAGGCCGGCGCCTGGCAACGCGAGGGAGTTCTGGCCCGCATCAAGGCGCTCATCAACGTGGACATGATCGGCGATAAGAACCTTGCCCTCAAGCGCGACTTGAACTCCACCGATTGGCTCGCCGACCTGGTCTGGAAAGTTGCCGCTGAGAAGAGCTTCGAAACTCACTTTGTTGAAGGCGCCATGGCGGTCGAGGATGACCATATGCCGTTCATCCGCGCCGGCGTGCCTGCGGTGGACTTGATTGATTTCGCTTACGGCCCCGAGAATCGCTACTGGCACACGCCCCAGGACACCCCGGACAAGCTCAGCCCGCGAAGTTTG
>CAYTXK010000245.1:0-580 GCA_964441645.1 uncultured Acidobacteriota bacterium | reverse complement strand
TCCTCGTCGAGCCGGGCAGGAAAATCGCTGCGGTAGTGCGCCCCGCGGCTCTCCTCGCGCGCCAGCGCGCAGCGCGCAATCGCCTCGCCCACAATGCGCAGGTTCTCCGCCTCCTGGGCGGCGCGGAGCGCGGGCCCGGAGCGGCGTAGCGGAAGTAGCCGAAGTGATTCGAGCGCAATTGACAGCGATTCGGCGTCCCGAATGATACCCACCTGGCGCCACATTGTAGCTCGAATCTTTTCGCGTTGTTTTTCCACTTCGGCAGGGACTCTTTCGGCTTTCGGGTTGGCCGCCGCCGAAGCTTTGTTCTCCGCTACGGCGGTGTGACCCCGCGCCGCTTGTTTCGCCGGACAATCTTGCGTCATCGCACGTCCGGCGCGCGCGCCGTACACCAACCCTTCCAGAAGCGAATTACTCGCCAGACGGTTGGCGCCGTGGACGCCGTTGCAGGCCACTTCGCCCGCCGCGTACAACCTCGGCAGGGAAGTGCGCCCGTCAAGATCAGCCGCCACGCCGCCCATCGCATAATGAGCCGCGGGCCGCACAGGAATCAGGTCGGCGGCGATGTCCAGGTTGTGCT
>CAYTXK010000244.1:3274-3667 GCA_964441645.1 uncultured Acidobacteriota bacterium | reverse complement strand
GCCCGGCGCTATGACGAGGCCATCGAACAGTTGCGCAAATCGCTCGAGTTGGATCCCAACTCCTATTTTGCCCACGGCCAGCTAGCGGTGCTCTTCGAGAGGAAAGGGAGGGAGAGAGAGGCGGCCGAGGAAATGATCAAGGAGTTGACGGGGGAGGGAAACGCCGCCCTGGCCGGCCAGTTTGAGCGCGTCTACAAGGCCAGCGGCTACCGAGCCGCGCGGCGGTTCCAGTACCAACGGGAAATCGAAGAAGAGCTGAAAAGCCCGCGGCCGAACTCCTGGAAGCTAGTCTTCACCTACGCCCTACTGGGGCAAAAGGACAAGGCTTTCGAGTGGCTGGAGAAAGCGTACCAGGAGCGTAGCTGGGGACTGCTTCAAGTGCGCGTCGATCCG
>CAYTXK010000244.1:0-3264 GCA_964441645.1 uncultured Acidobacteriota bacterium | reverse complement strand
CCCCGCTTCCCGGATCTGGTGCGGCGGATGAACTTCCCCCAAAACTGAATCAGGGTTCCCCTGACGTTGATGGTTGCCGTGCAAACACAGGTCACGGTGGGCCAAAAAACACTCAGCCCGTCCCGAAGCTTCGGGACGGGCTGAGCTGACCGGTGAGGGTCGGTGCGCCGCTACAAGCCGGGCTGGCAGCCAGTGAACGCGATCGTCTGCGCTGTGGCTGTCGTCCCGGCTGAGACCGTTAAGTCCGTCGTGCCATCGGAGAGTTTGTTCACGGTGACGCTCGAGGGCGTGCAGTTCGCCGTGCTTCCGCTCCCCGGAACAAACGCCCGCCCGTTCACGCTGGACGGCACCGGCGGGGCCGCCGGCGCCACGTAGGTCACCGTGCCGCCGCTGAACGTCCCCACCTTGGGGTTGCTGGCCGGCACGTTGAGCGTGAAGTCGGCGCACTCGGTGTTGGCCGGGCAGGCCGCATCCGGAGCGGTTACCACGTTTACCGTCGAGTCACCAAACGTCGGGATGGTGACCAGTCGCGCCGAGCCGCCTGTCGGCGTGGCCGACTGCAACGCGCTCAGCGCAACGTCCGAGCCCGTCGCCACCCCGCCCGTATCCTGCGTCGTCACCTGGCCGGTGATGGTCCCGGGCGAGGTATCCGGCCCGGGCTCCGGCACCAGCGGGATGTCGCCGAGATTCAAGCCCGCGGTGCCGCTTGCGACAACGTTGAAAACGATGGTGGCGTTGTAGGTCACCCCGTTGCCGTCAATGGCCGCGATGACCACGTCGTAAGTCCCCGGCGGCACCGGGCAGAAACGGAAGGTGCCCGTGGCCGGGTCGGCGGTTTTTTGCAGGACTACGCGATCAATGCCATCAGCATCGGGCTGCTCGAGCAAGACCACGATGATGGCGTTGGGCGGCGGCGTGGTGGTGCCGCTGACCACCGCGCGCCCGCTCAGTATGTCGGTGGTGATGGAAACCTCGCCCGCGTGCAGCACCGGCTTCAGGCGAAAATCCCCGTTGCCCTCGCGCACGATGGAGGCGCAGGCGTCGAAGTCAATGTTGATGTCAGCGTCTTCGCCCGCCTCCAGGTTCAGACCTCCGCCGGCCAGTTGTCCCGGCGGAATCTTGATGCCGGTCTGCGCCTCGCTCGAAAGCTCGAGTTCTTGCAGCACCTCGGCCACCGGCTTGACGCAGTTGAAGGGCCCCGGGCCCGGCCCGGCGGCGTCGCAATTGTTCGGTGACGGCGTGGCCGCGCCCCCGGCGGGGTTGTTGCTCAGCAGGATGAGCCGGATTTGCTGGTAGCGCCCGGCCGGCAGCGCCGACGTCACGCCCAGCGTGGTGAGCACGCAGGTGGTGTCGGTGCCGCTCAGCAAGTCAATCTGCTTCGGACTGCTGGTCAGGTCAACCAGGTCCACCCAGCCGGCGCCACTGGTGTCGGCGCCCGAGCTGATGTGGGCGCGCACTTTCACCACCGTTACCCACACCTGTTCGAGTTGCAGATCGGTCGGCGCCAGCGCCCCTTCGCAGGTCGAAGGGTCGCTGAGCGATGTGTTGATGGTGCCGGTCAGATTGTTGCTGCTGCTGCTGCCGCCACCTCCACCGCAGGCCGCCAGCAGCAGTACCGCCAGCAGCCCCACAAACAACAGCGGCAGAAAAACGTAAGAGTACCCAAGGACATCGAGTTTTCTCATGCCAAACACCTCACTCCTCCAGTTTTTGCCCTCACGTGCAAACTTGCCTTTCCCGCACCGCGATGGGGGATGGGAGGCGCCGCTCCGCCCGGTCCGATTCGCACGGGCCAGACGGAGC
Organism: uncultured Acidobacteriota bacterium; assembly: GCA_964441645.1. Taxonomy (GTDB): domain Bacteria; phylum Acidobacteriota; class Terriglobia; order Acidiferrales; family 2-02-FULL-67-57; genus CAYTXK01. Next base: position 1,461 of record CAYTXK010000244.1, on the reverse strand, counting down.
GTGCGCCAGACTTCCGAGACATCTAGCGGTTGGTTTCCTTCGCCGCCATCTCATACTTCGGCGCGCTCAGGTAACCCGCAACGCGGTTCTTGCCCATCTCGAAGACCACCACTTCCAGCAACGTGCGCGTGCCGGGCAGATAGAATTGTACCGGCTCGAGCAGCGTCTTGTCTTTCTTCTCGATGGTCTTGTCGCCCACCAGCAGCGTGACCGTGTACTTGTTGCGCTTGCTATCGGCGCGCGCCAGCCGCATCGAGATGGCGCCCACCCGGCTGAATTGCTTGGAGCGGCTGAGGTTGAACTCGCTGTACTCGCGCTCGCCGCGCCGCTTCAGGTCATCGAGCTCATCGTGGTTCTTGGCGATCAGCCCGCTCTGCACGCCCAGGTCGCCGATGGCGTGGTCGAGCTTGCTGCGCGTGTCCTCCAGGCTGACCCGGGTTTCGGCTACCTGGCCCTTGACCCCGGTCACCTCACCGTTGATGGACTCGAGCTGCTGCGAGTGCGCTTGCAGGGCGGAGTTGGTCTGCTCGGCCGTTTTCTGCTGCTCCGCGCGCATCTTGCGAGCCTGCGTGCGCGCCCGAGCCAGCTCGTCCTGCGTGAGCTTGACCTTCTCCGACGCCGCGCTGACCCCGGCCTGCAGCTCCGAGACACCCGTCTCCAGACTGGCGGTCCGGGTCACGAGCGCTTCGAGCTGCTGGTTGGCTTGCGTGAGTTGAACTCCCAACTGGCTGGAGCTTTGATGGAAGGTTATACCCAGATAGGCAACACCGACGACGAGAATACCAACGACTACGGCTAACCAACGCGGCGTGCGCGCGGTCGGCTCAGTGGCCGGCTCGTTCGCCGAAGCCCCATCGGGCGAGTAGGTGGAATCACTCATCACTACCTCCTACTCCGCCCCCCCTTAGCTACGTTTCGATGCCGCCCTCCCCGAGCGGGTTGCCAGTAGCGCCCCCTTGTCCCGAGTCCCGCCAAGCGGGACGAGGGATGCCACTGTGCCCCCGCCCTCCTGTCATTCCGAGCCCCGAAAGCCAGGCTTGTTCGGCATTCGGGGCGAGGAACCTGCTTTTCTCTTGCTTTCTTGCTTTCTTGCTTTCTTGCTTCCTTGCCTCCTTGCCTCCTTGCCTCCCATCACGCCCCTTCCCTTTCTGTCATTCCGAGCCCCGAAAGCCAGGCTTGTTCGGCATTCGGGGCGAGGAACCTGCTTTTCTCTTGCTTCCTTGCTTCCATGCCTCCCACCACGCCCCTTCCCTTTCTGTCATTCCGAGCCCCGAAAGCCGGGCTTGCAGGCATTCGGGGCGAGGAACCTGCTTCTTCTTGCTTCCTTGCGGCACTGTTCGCCCGCCGGGCCGTGCAGTATAATGCGCAGCAATCATGCCGATTGAGACCGGCACGCGGCTGGGGCCGTACGAAATCCTGAGCCCGCTGGGCGCGGGCGGGATGGGCGAGGTCTACCGCGCC
>CAYTXK010000243.1:588-3687 GCA_964441645.1 uncultured Acidobacteriota bacterium | reverse complement strand
TGCAATACATGGACGTCGGCATGCGCATCGATTACCAACTGACGGAGCGCGGCGACCATGTGGGTCTTGAGCTCAGGCTCGAAATCAGCAACTTTGCCCAGGGCCAAGAAACCAAAGACCCCCTGCTGCGCACCATCAGCTCCGACGTCAAGACGGCGGTGCTGCCCGGCAAACCCACCGTGGTCAGCTCCATTGATGACACCGCCAGCAAGCGCCGTTACGAGTTGGAAGTGACCGCCACCAAAATGTAGTGAAGTCTCGGCGGAACCCACTGCGGCGCTCTAGTAGCGGCGACGAAGCCTGTGGTTCGGCTTCGTCGTCGGCTTTTCTCTGCGCCTGCTTTCCGCCTGCCACGGTAAGCCAATTTGGCACTTCCTCGCGGCCCTCGCCTGTGGCTTGATGGGTCGCGGGCAAGCTCTTTCGAGGATGGTGACCATGCAGGCCTTCGAGATCCCTCAATTGCTCGTCGACGCGGAGCAGGCCGGCCGCCCCTGGTTCGAGTTTCTGCGCATGCCGGCGCTGAGCGTGGGCCTCTACCGGCTGGCCGCCGGCAGCGCCGATAGGCAGGAGCCGCACCGGGAAGACGAGATCTACTACGTCCTGCGCGGCCGGGCCGTCGCCCGCGTGGGCGGAGAGGAGCGTCCGGTCGGCCCCGGAACGGTTCTCTTCGTCGGAGCCAACGTCGAGCACCGCTTTCACAGCATCAGCGAAGCTCTGGTGCTGCTGGTGTTTTTCGCTCTGGCGGAAGGCTCTGCGGCCGCCGAGAAAAACCGCTGAAGGGGCCGGCATGAGCGCCATCCCTCCCTGGTTCGAGCGCAAATTCCGTTTTGATTTTCCAGTCGAGCGATATCCCAACCTCTGTGTGCGCCTGCGGGGAACTGCGCCGCGCCTCGAAGACCTGGCGGGCGGCTTAACGCCCGAGCAGCTTACCCGCCGCTTGGACGGCAAGTGGTCGATTCAGGAGAACGCCGGCCATCTGCTGGATCTCGAACCGCTGGGAGCCATCCGCCTGGAGGAGTACCTGCGCGGAGCCGAGACCCTGAGCCCCGCCGACCTCACCAATCGCAAAACTCACGAAGCAGGGCATAACGACCGGCCGTGGCAAGAAATCCTGTCGGTGTTTCGCGAGGCGCGCTCAGAATTTTGCGACCGGCTCGACGCCCTGAGCGCGGCCGACTTTGCCCGCCTCTCACGGCACCCGCGGCTCAACCAGCCTATGCGCCTGGTGGATTTCCTCTACTTCCTCTGCGAGCACGACGACCACCACTTGGCGCGCATCTGGGAAATCCGCCGCACCCTGACGGCGCGCTAAACCGCCGCCCGGTTTTCAATTGACGCCCGGCCGCGCCCGACTTATCGTTGCGCCGCTATGGCGAAAATCAAAGCGGCCGTCCTCCGCCGCGCCAAAAAGATTCGCCTGCTGCTGATGGACGTGGACGGCGTGCTGGCCGATGGCGCCATTTTTCTCATCGCCACGCCGGACGGGAAGTTGAGCGAGATGAAGGCCTACAGCTCGCTCGATGGCGCCGGCCTCCGCCTGGCCCAGCGCGCCGGGCTGCGCACCGGCATCATCACCGGCCGCGAGTCGCCCGCCGTCACCGCGCGGGCCCGCGAGCTGGGGATGGACTACCTCGAGCAGGACGCTTTCGAGAAGCTGCCTGCCTACGAAAAAATCCGCTGCGCCAGCGGCCTGCGCGACGGGGAGATTTGTTTCATCGGTGACGACGTCACCGACCTGCCCGTGTTTGCCCGCGTGGGTCTGGCGGTTTCCGTTCCCAATGCGCACGAAGAAGCGCGCCGCCGCGCTCATTTCGTCACCACGGCGCGCGGCGGCTACGGGGCGGTGCGCGAAGTCGTTGACTTACTCCTCCGCGCTCAGGGCCGCTACCAGAAACTCCTCGACCACTTCACCCGCTAGCGCTTTGTGGTGGCGGCGGCCCAGCGCCACTCGTGGGCGAACTTGGCAAATTCATACCAGGAGTCGCAGACGAATTCCCCCAAGCCCTCGAGGCGCGCATCGGCGGCAAAAACGTAATCCGGATAGGCGAGGGGAAGAAAAACAGCCTCGGCGGTGAGCAGGTTGACCAGGCGCAGATAGAGCCGCCGCGCTTGCACGCGCTGCCGCGGCCCCAGCGCCCGTACCCGCGCCAGTAACGCATCCACTTCCGCGTTGCTGTAGCCCATATAGTTCTGGCTGCCGCCCGTCGCAAATTTCTTAGCCAGGTTGTCGCCCGGGTCGAGCAGCCCGCCCCAGCCGCCGATAAAAGCGTCGTAGCTCGTTTCCATGTGGTCGGCGAGCTGGCTGTAGGTGGCGCCGTCCACGAGGTAAAGGTTGACGCGCACGCCGAGCCGCGCCAGTTGCGCGCGAATCAGCTCCGCCGTCGTGCGGCGGAAAAGCTCCTCTTTCCACACAATGACATCGAGCCCCAGAGGCTTGCCCTCGCGCTCCCGCCAGCCCTGGGGATTCTTCTTCCAGCCCGCCACGTCGAGCATCTGCGCGGCCCGCGCCGGGTCGTAGCGCTTGGCGTTCATGGCGGCGTCGAAAGCCCAGGAGCCCGGCGGCACAGGGCTGTAGGCCGCCTGGCCGAATCCCGCCAGCGCTTCGGCGACGATGGCCTCGCGGTCAATCGCCGAATCAATCGCGCGCCGCACACGCGCGTCATGCATCGCCGCCCGCCGCAGGTTCAGCGGCATTCCTCGCCAGATGCCGGTGCGCATCCGGTAGAGGCGCAGCCGCGGTTCCGTTTTCAGCCGCGCCACGTGCTGCGGCTTGACCTGCGCGAACTGAATTTCTCCCCGCGCCACCGCCTCGGCGCGCGCGTCGTCGTCCGGGATGATGCGCAGCACCAGCCGCGCCATCGCCGGCGCGCCGAAATGGTAGCTCTCGTGCCGCTCCAGCACGTATTCGTTGGCGGAGCGAGAGACGAGCTTGTAAGGCCCCGTGCCCACGGGATTCTGCTCCAGCGCATCCGAGTTGATGTCCGCCTCGGCGAAAAGATGCGCGGGCAGGACACCAACTTCCGTGAGCGGCGCGAGCAAGCTGGCGTCGGCGTACTTCAGGTGAAAGACGAATTCCAGCGGGCCGGTTTTTTCGAACGA
>CAYTXK010000243.1:0-576 GCA_964441645.1 uncultured Acidobacteriota bacterium | reverse complement strand
TGGGTTGGTTGAGGTCGAGCGAAGTTTGCGTCGCCGGGTCGAAGAGCTTCTGCCAGGTGAAGAGCACGTCGTCGGCGGTGAAGGGCGCGCCGTCGTGCCAGCGCACGTTCGGCCGCAGCCGCAGCGTGTAGGTGAGGCCGTCGCGGCTGACCGTGTAGGACTCCACCAGGTCGCCCACAATTTTCCCCTGGTGGTCGGCGCGGAAGAGCCGGCTGAAGAGCACCGCCGAGACTTCATTCCAACCGTTGCGATCCAGCAGGGGATTGAGCCCCCGCGGCACCAGCCCCGCCCCATAAACAAGTTCCTGCCTAGAGCGCCCGGGTTCTTGCTTGTCGTTCTGAGGCCCGTCGGGCCGAAGAATCTCAGCGGTCGCCGTCTGTGCAGCCAGTGAAGCGGGCAGGATGAAGAGGCACAGAGGAAAAAGCCAAAGAGCGAAGTGGCGCCGCATCGAGACTAGTTTGCCATAGCGCCGTGGTTCTGGCTTGTCATTCTGAGGCCCGCAGCAAACCCCTCTTCAAGCGGAAAGTCGCCGGCTTGACCCTAAAACAAGCGAGCCCGGGAAACAACCCCCGGGCT
>CAYTXK010000242.1:798-3698 GCA_964441645.1 uncultured Acidobacteriota bacterium | reverse complement strand
ATTACCGTCCCATGCCTCTCGCCGAGTGCGAAGCGGTCATCTTGCGCAGCGCTCATTTCGGTGAGGCCGACAAGCTGGTCAGTTTTCTCGCCCGCGGCCTGGGTCGCCTGCGCGGCGTGGCGCCCAACGCGCGCCGCTCCCGCCGCCGCTTCGGCGCCGCCCTCGAGCCGTTGAGTCACGTGCATCTCTGGTTTTTTGAGCGCGCCGAACAGGAGCTGGTCCGGCTTTCGGAGAGTGAATTGATCGAGCCTTTCTACGACGCCCGCGGCGACTACGACCGCAGCCTGGCCTTGAACCAAGTGGTCGAGCTCGCCGACCTCTTGCTGCCCGAGCGCGAGCCCAACGACAAAGCTTTCCGCCTCCTGCTGGCCGTGCTCCGCGCCTTCAAAGCCTCGGACTCCACCCCGCTGCCGCTCACCTATTTCCAACTCTGGATGGTGCGCCTCTCCGGCTGGCTGCCGGCGCTTGATAAGTGCAGCCGCTGTGGGTGCGTCTTTGGAGAGGAGCCCGCCTACTGGCATACGCCCGCCGGAAAACTCTTTTGTTCGAAGTGCCGCCGCCCCGGCGCCCGCCTGCTCAGCCCCGCCTCGCGCCAGGCCGCCGCCGCCATGCTCTCCCAGCCCCTCGACAAGCTCGATCCCGGCACTTGCGATGCCCGAAATACGCCCGAAATCCGTGCGTTCCTGCTCGACCTCGTCGAGTATCACAGCGAGCACAAGCTCGTGACCCGAGATCTCCTCGATGAAAAAGTCTAGGAAGAAATCAGTCGCGAAGCAGCTCTCGGGGCCAACCTTTCAGGAGGTGATTCTTTCTCTTAGCCACTACTGGGCCGGGCAAGGCTGCGTGCTGCACCAGCCCTACGACGTAGAAGTCGGGGCCGGGACCATGCACCCCGAGACTTTCTTTCGTGTCCTGGGCCCCGAGCCCGCCCGCGTAGCCTATGTGCAGCCCAGCCGCCGCCCCGCCGACGGCCGCTACGGGGAGAATCCCAACCGGCTTTACAAACACCTTCAGTTCCAAGTGATTTTGAAGCCCGCCCCCGCTGATGTGCAGGGCGTCTACCTCGCCAGCCTCGAAGCTCTGGGCATCCGCCTGCGCCAGCACGACGTTCGCTTCGAAGAAGACAACTGGGAAGCACCCACTCTGGGGGCCTGGGGGATTGGCTGGCAAGTGCTGTTGGACGGTCTAGAAATCACGCAATTCACTTACTTCCAGCAGTGCGGGGGCTTCGATCTCGACCCGGCCTCGGTGGAGCTGACCTACGGCCTTGAACGCATCGCGACTTTTCTTCAGGGGGCGACGAACGTCTTCGATCTGGCCTGGAATGAGCACGTCACCTACGGCCAGGTGCGGCTGGCCGAGGAGCAGCAGTTCTCCGCCTATAGCTTCGAGCGCGCTGACACCAGCGCCTGCCGGCAACTGTTTGATCTGCAAGAAAAGGAAGCGTGGGAGCTGGTAAAAGCGTATCCGGAAAAGGCCCCTCCGTCCGAGCGCCGGCGCTACCCCGTGCTGGCCGCCTACGACCTGTGCTTGAAGCTCTCGCACCTCTTCAACGTTCTCGACGCTCGCGGAGCTGTCTCCACCACCGAGCGGGCCGCGCTCATCGGCCGCATCCGCTCGCTCGCCTGCCGCGTGGCCACTCTTTATCTCGACCAGAAATCCAGCGCGGAAGCCACCCAATGAAGGCCGAATTTCTGCTGGAAATAGGCTGTGAGGAAATCCCTGCCGGGCTGGCAGAAGCGGCCCGCGCTAGCCTTAAGGAATTACTTCAGGGAGAACTCGAAGCTCACGGCCTGCTGACCGGCGAGGCTGTAGAAACCTATTTGACTCCCCGGCGCCTGATTGCCTGCTGCGCCGCGCTGGCGGAGAAAGAGCCCGACCGCGCGGAGGAAGTCACGGGACCGCCGCGCAGTGTCGCCTATGATTCCCAGGGGCGGCCGACGCGGGCCGCCGAGAGCTTCGCCGCCAAGCAAGGCGTCCGGGTTGAAGACCTCAAGGTCGTCGAAACTCCCAAAGGGGCTTATATGCAAGCGGTGCGACGGCAGCGGGGAAGGGCTACGGCCGAGGTGTTGGCTGAACTGCTGCCAGACCTCATCCAGCGGATTAGCTTTCCGCGGACGATGTATTGGGGCTCGCCCAAAGGGGTGCATTTCATCCGGCCCATACGCTGGCTCCTGGCCCTGTGGCAAGGAAAGCCGCTCAAGTTTGAGCTGGGAGGAGTAGTGGGTGGCGGAGTAACGTTTGGCCATCGCCTGCTGGCTTCGAAGAAGTCCATCCCGGTGCGGGGATATACCGACTTCAAGCAGAAGCTCGCCAAAGCCGGCGTAGTCATCGATCCCGCCCAGCGTCGCTCGAAAATCGTTAACGACGCCGATGCAATCCTGGCACGGGGCGGTCTTGGTCGGCGCGCCGACAATGAACTTTTGGATTTGCTGGTGAACCTGGTCGAGCACCCCGCGGTGCTACTGGGCGATTTCAGCCGGGACTTTCTCGCCCTGCCGGCAGAAATCCTGGTGACCGTCATGCGCCACCACCAGAAATACTTCTCCCTCGAAGATGCCCAGGGCCGGCTGGCGCCGCACTTTCTAGCGGTGATTGATCTCGACCGGGACGCGACAGGCGAGATCCGCCGCAACCACGAGACCGTGCTTGAGGCCCGCTTCCGGGACGCCCAGTTCTTCTGGCAGGCTGACCAGAAGCTGCGTCTCAGCGAGCGCTCCGCTCTCACCGAGCAGATTATTTTTCAGTCCAAGCTGGGCAGCTACGGGCGCAAGGTGAAGCGGATGGTGGCGCTGGCCCGATGGTTGGCGGAGACGGCGTCGGCTGATGGTCGGCGTGCCGACATTGCTACGCTGGAGCGCGCCGCTTCGCTTTGCAAGGCCGATCTGACTACGGAGATG
>CAYTXK010000242.1:0-788 GCA_964441645.1 uncultured Acidobacteriota bacterium | reverse complement strand
AGAGCTTCCCGAGCTGCAAGGCATCGTAGGCGGCTTGTACGCACGCGCGCAAGGCGAGCGAGAGGAAGTCGCCCGCGCCATTGCCGAGCACTACCGGCCAGCCTCGGCCGACGACACTCCGCCCCAGAGCCTCGAGGGGGCGCTGCTGGCCTTGGCCGACAAGCTCGATACTGTCACCTCCTGTTTCGCCGTTGGTCTTGCTCCCTCGGGTTCGCGCGATCCGTACGCGCTGCGGCGGGCGGGCACCGGGATTGTGCGCATCGTAGTGGAGCGCGGGGTGCGTCTCTCGCTGGCTGAAGCAGTGAAAGCAGCCGCGAGCATTGCGCGCCAGGACAGCCTTCAAACGGCTGACCCTGAGGCTCTGGGGGCGGAGGTGCGCAGCTTCCTCGAAGACCGGGCGCGGCATTTCTTCCGCGAAACCCGCGGCTTTGCTTACGACGAAGTTAATGCCGTCTTTGCCGCCGGCTGGGACGACCTGGTGGACGCGGAAGCTCGCCTGGCGGCGCTGCGGGAGACGCGGCCTACAGCTGACTTCGAGCCGCTAGCGGCCGCCTTTCGGCGGATTCGGAACATCTTGGAGCAGGCGGGCGACATATCGGCGCGCGCCTCGCGGCCCATCGAAGTGGCGGCGCTAGAGGCCGGGCCCGAGCGGGAGCTCTACGAGGCTTTCGAGGCTCTCAAGCCGAGGGTGGCGGAGCTAAAAGCAGGGGGCCGCTATCGGGAGGCGATGCGGGCGGTGGCTCGTTTGCAGCCGCCGGTGGATCGGTTCTTCGATAAAGTGCTTGTAA
>CAYTXK010000241.1:0-3715 GCA_964441645.1 uncultured Acidobacteriota bacterium | reverse complement strand
CCACACGCCGCTGCGCTTCGAGTGCCCCGCCTGCAAGCACCTGCAGTCGCACGGCGGTACCTGCGACCAGTGCGGCGTGGATTTTGCTAAGTACCTGGGGGTGCTGATGTTTCAGGCGAAAACCGAATCTGACAAGCAGCATGAGCGAATCCAGCAGCGCAGCGGAATGCTGAAGCAGATCCTCCTGCTGCCCCTTACCGGCGGGCTTTCCTTGTTCAAGTACCTCTTCCGCCGCCAATAGCCCTTCAGACTCACAACTCTGTGCTCTCTGCGATTCTCCGCGTCCTCTGTGTTAGGACGTTCCTTGTTTCTTGTCATCTAGTAAATGGTCCACAACCCCGGCGTGGCCACTTCCAGCAAGTGCCCATCGGGGTCTCTGAAATAAAGGCTGGCGCCGCCGCGCTCCCAGCCGACTTTGCTCTCCACGGCGACGCCGTTCTCCCCCAGCCACTTTTCCCAGGCCTCGAGCTCCGCCGCCGCAATGGAAAAAGTCAGATGGGATGTCCCGCTCGAGTCCGAGCCCGGGATGACGCCGCCGCTGGATTGGTGCGCCTCGACCGACGAGCCGCGCTTGATGAGCAGCAGCACCTGCTTGCCTTCGACACTCAGCGCGCACAGCCGAGTATCCGAGCCGATGTCCTCAAACCCGAAGAGCCGCTGATAGAACTGCTTCGCGCGCGCCACATCCTCGACGTACAGCGCCGTCTCCAAAACCCCGCCCAGCCTTGGCCGCCTCATCGCTTCCCTTCTCTTATCCTGTCATTCCGATCCTGTCATTCCGAGCCTGTCCTCCCGCTCCGTGGGAGGCCAGGCGAGGAACCTGCTTTTTCTCCTTGGCCGGCTGAAACCAATCCTCTGCCAGGTCATACCAGCTCGGGTTGACAGCATTGACCAGCTTCACCTTCTTCTCCCGGCGCCACGATTTGATTTCCTTTTCGCGGTCAATGGCGCGCTTCACAGCGGGGTACGTTTCAAAGTACACCAGCCGATGAACTCGATACTTCTTTGTGAATCCCGGCACCAGCCCCTGTTTGTGCTCCCACACCCTTCGGCCGAGGTTATTGGTAATGCCGGTGTACAAGTTGCGCGACCGGCTGGCCAGTAAGTAGACGAAGTAGCTGTTGTTAGCCATTAGAAGCAGGTCCCTCGCGCTGCGTCCCGCTCCGCGGGGCGCACACTCGGGATGACAGGCGGAGAGTGTCTGATAGAACTGCTTCGCGCGCGCCACGTCCTCCACGTACAGCGCCGTCTCCAGCACCCCACCTACCTTGGGCTTCATGAGTCAAACTACCTCACCGTCCGCAGTGATGGGTCCCAAGAGCTTCTGAACCACACGGTCCAGCCCTTCCGCTGAAGAAGCCGCCACGCGGTCAGCCAGAGGTAGCGAGTATCCGCGCACGTCGTCGGCGCTCACCTTGTGCCATACGGGCAAAATCACTTTCCGGCCCTGAGTTCCTTCGTTACTAAGCCATTCAATTCCCACTCTGGCCAATTCTTTCCGAAGAAGCTGGGGCTCAGAACGACGATCCCGAACCTCGATTTGTTCAGGCCCCGATCTACCGCTTGTCTCAGGCTGTCACCAACCTCCAGCGAGAATTCATCGTACCAGACGCGAAGGCCTCTGTGCCGCAGCGCCTCTGCAAGCGGTCGGACAAATTCTTCCTTATCCTCGCTGGCGTGACAAATGAACACATCCCATTGGACCGTATCCTCAGAAGTCTTGCTTGTCGCTTCGTGTCGTCTATTCGCACTAAGAAAAGGCCGCTCAACAGTATCCCCTTTCAAGAGTAACTGGTCGTCTGCTGACGCAAACTCCCTTGATGAATCCAGAACCAACATCCGTTCGGCTCCCAGGATTTGAGCCCCTCGCACAAACGACTGGACATCTGTCCCGAGGTAAACGGCATCCCAAGGATCTGCAATCCACACCTTGGTGTTCTTATCCCCTGTCTTGAAGAATCCAAGCCAGTACACCTTCCCGGCGATAAATGTCTTCACGTCGCTAGGCGTTTCCTCCCGCGGCCTGGTTTCAAGGGGCAGTTTGCGAACCGATGATGGGTGCTCTGTCTCCTGAAAAAATTTGACCCTTTCGCTATCTACAGCCCACCTGACAGTATTTACAATGGCTACCAAGCGCCGGAAGGGATCCCGTTCGAGATCGAATATCCAATCCTGACCAGTGACTATGACTGAGCACTTGGCCAGTGAAGCACTTCGCAAGTCCCGAACAACTGTGTGTACGTACGTAGCGTCTTGATTTTGAACAAGCCGCAACGGCCATTCCAATTCCAATTCTATAGCTACACCGGAGTTGCAATAGAAATTCCAAGCGGACCCATAACGCATGCGCTTGGCTAATGCGTTGAAGAAGTGCTGAGCACGATCAAGGTATTCTGGCGTAGTTGTTAAGTCGTGGAGGAATTCTCTGGATACCTGTATAGCAGCTTCCTTTTCGGGAGTACCAACCACGATAAGATAGGCTCCTAGGTTACCCAGCCCATGGATCTGCTTTAGAGCTATTCCTTCTTTGTCCTTGAGGATTCCCTTGAGTGTTTCTAGGGCTTTGTCGTGTTCACTATCAGTGGGCATCGGTAGCCGTACTCCTCGAACGACGCCTCTCCACATACAGCGCCGTCTCCAGCACCTCGCCGACCTTTGGCCGTATCATCGTCTGCTCTGTGTCCTCTGTGCCTCTGTGGCGAGACTCACTTCTTCTGCGCCGCCAGGACCCGCGGGATGCCGCGCAGGTCGTTCGTCACTTCGACGTTCGCCCAGCCCTCGCCTACCAGCGCCCGCACCCGCCCCAGCATGTTGTAACCCAGCTCCAGAACGAGCCAACCCGCTTCAGCGGGCTGGCCGGTGCTCGGTGCTCGGTGCTCGGTGCTCGGTGCGGGAGAGAGAAGCACAGCCGCCTGTTCGATGAGGCGGCGAGTTACATCAAGCCCTTCGCCGCCGGAGAAGAGCGCCGCCGCCGGCTCGTGCTCACGCACCTCGCGCGGCAACTGCCCGGCCTCCTCGGGGACGACGTAGGGCGGGTTCGACACAATCAAGTCAAAGGCGCGGGTGTCAAAGTCCGCCGCAGGTGAGCCGTGGTGACTGAGAAAAGCATCGAGCAGGTCGCTCTTGACGAAGCGCACGCGGCGCTCGAGCCCCAGCGCCTCGGCGTTCGCGCGCGCCAGCGCCAGCGCCTCTTCCGAAATGTCTGTGGCCAGCACTTCCGCCTCCGGCAGCTCGCTCGCCAGGGCCAGCGCGATGCAACCCGTGCCGGTGCCGACATCCACGATGCGCGCGGAGGGCTTCTGCATCCGGTTCCGCACGATTTCGAGCGCCACTTCCACCACGTGCTCGGTTTCCGGCCGCGGGATGAAGACGCCCGGCTCGACGCGCAACGCCAGGCCCCAAAACTCCTGCCGCCGGGTCAGGTATTGGGTGGGCTTGCCGGCGGCGCGCTCGGCCAGTAGGTGGCGGTAGGCGCGCTCGTCGTCGAGCTTCAACTCGGCTTCGGGGTGGGCATAAAGAAAAGTGCGGTCGCGCCCCAGCACGTGCAGCAGCAGCACCTCGGCCGCCAGCGAGGCCGACGGCACCTGCGCCGAGGCGAGCTGCTGGATGGCTTCGCTGAGCGCCTGCCGTACCGTCATCGCAGCCACATGTTACACGAGGGAAACAATGCAGAGGAGGCAGAGGGCACAGAAGCGGCCAGTTGCTCGGAATGTCG
>CAYTXK010000240.1:2390-3757 GCA_964441645.1 uncultured Acidobacteriota bacterium | reverse complement strand
TGGGCAAGGAGACGGTGCAGAACCTGGTCGTCTTTCGCTTCGCCAATGCCATCTTCGAGCCGCTGTGGAACCGCAACCACATTGACCACATCCAAATCACCGTGGCCGAGGACCTCGGCGTGGAGCACCGGGCTGGCTTCTACGAAAGAACGGGCGCGGTGCGGGACATGATTCAGAACCACCTGCTGCAATTGCTGTGTTTGGTGGCGATGGAGCCGCCGGGGTCGTTCGAGGCCACGCCCGTACAGCGGGAAAAGCTGAAGGTACTGCAATCGCTGCGGGCGCTCCCTGCTCAACCCCTTGATGAGGTGGCGGTGCGCGGCCAGTATGGCCCGGGGCGTATCCGCGGCGAACCTGTGTCAGACTACCCCCACGAGCCGGGCATGAAACCCGACTCCACCACGGAGACCTTTGCCGCACTCCAGTTCGAAATCGCCAATTGGCGCTGGGCAGGCGTCCCTTTTTTCCTGCGCACCGGGAAACGCCTGCCGCGCAAGGTGAGTGAGATTTCCATCCAGTTCCGCGAGGCACCGCTGCAGTTGTTTGCGTGCACAGCGATGCAGCCGTGTGCGCCGAACCTGCTCAGGCTGCGGCTGCAACCCGACGAGGGGATTGACCTGCGTTTCATCGCTAAGGAGCCAGGCCTGGAGGTCATGGGCCGCGCAGTCGAGATGGATTTCAGTTACGGCCGCTCGCTCGGGGAGGAAGCGCCGAGCGATTATGGGACGCTGCTGCTCGATTGCTTCGAAGGCGAACGGATGCTGTTTGCCCGAGCGGATTGGGTCGAAGCGGCGTGGGACTTCATCGACCCGCTTTTGAACCACTGGGCTGAGAACCCGCCGAAAGACTTCCCGAACTACGCCGCAGGAACCTGGGGCCCGGCGGCCGCGCAGCGGCTCATCGAGCGCAGCGGACGCCACTGGCACCTGAGTTAGAGGAAACCGTGCGCGGAACGCTCGTCATCTCGCCCGACCTCGAAAGCCTGAGCCGAGAAGCGGCGCGGCGGTTCGTCGCCGCCGCAGCGGAGACCCTCAAAGAACCTAACGAGAGTTTTTCTGTGGCCTTATCAGGCGGCGCGACGCCGCGGCGTCTCTACGAGTTTCTGGCCAGCGACGAGTTCCGATCGAAAATTCCCTGGGCGCGACTGCATGTTTTCTGGGGCGACGAGCGCATGGTCTCGCACGACCATGCGGAGAGCAACTACCGTGTGGCGCGCGAGGCATTACTGATGCACGTTCCCCTGCGTCCGGACCACGTGCACGCCATCGACGCCCACACGTCCGCTGAACAGGCCGCGCTCGCCTATGAGCAGGAGTTGCGGAATCACTTCGGCCGCTGGGGCCGGCCGGTTTTCGACCTGGCGCTGC